>CAZVDW010000777.1:0-8547 GCA_964625645.1 uncultured Rhodospirillaceae bacterium | reverse complement strand
TTGGCGACGTCACCGACCAACGGCACATCGATGGACACGTTCTTGTTGATCGACGAGGGGTCGATGTCGATGTGGATCTTGGTCGATCCCGGCGAGAAGTCGGACAGGCGGCCCGTCACGCGGTCGTCGAAGCGCGCACCGACCGCCAGCATCACGTCGCAATCATGCATGGCGAGGTTGGCTTCGTAAGTGCCGTGCATGCCGAGCATGCCGAGCGACTGGGGATCGCTCGCAGGGTATGCGCCGAGGCCCATCAGGGTCTGGGTAACAGGGAACCTGGTCAGCGCCGCCAGCTCGCGCAACAGCTTGCTCGCGCGCAGCCCCGAATTGATTACGCCACCACCGGCATAGATGATCGGCCGCTCCGCTTCGGCGAGCAGCTTCACGGTCTCGGCGACACGATCCGCCGGGGCCTTCACCTTGGGCCGATAGGTGCGGTGCTGGACCTCGCCGATGGGCTCGTAATCGGTGCTGTCGTTGACCACGTCCTTCGGCAGGTCGACGACCACCGGGCCGGGACGCCCCGACTTCGCCACATGAAACGCCTCCGCTATGGCGCGCGCCAGGTCGCCCACGTCCTTGACCAGATAATTGTGCTTGGTGCAGGGCCTGGTAATGCCGACGGTATCGGCTTCCTGGAAGGCGTCGTTGCCGATCAGATGGGTCGGCACCTGACCGGTCAGACAAACCACCGGAATCGAATCCATCATGGCATCGGCGAGACCGGTCACGGCATTGGTCGCGCCCGGCCCGGAGGTCACCAGCACGGCACCGACCTTGCCGGTCGAGCGCGCATAGCCTTCCGCCGCATGCACCGCCGCCTGCTCGTGGCGGGTCAGCACATGGCGCAGCTGGTTCTGCCGAAAAAGAGCGTCATAGATCGGAAGCACGGCACCGCCCGGATAGCCGAAAATGACGTCAACGCCCTGGTCCACCAGGGATCGAATGACAATCTCGCCTCCAAGCAGTTTCATCGGTGCCTCCATATCCGGCCGAATGCGGCCTCAAAGGGCGCGCAAGCTAGTATCCGCGCGGTCCCCGGTCAACAGGAAGCTGGCAACGGCGGCCACGGCGCTCTCAACCAGATCGGGACCGGGAGACAGGATCATGTCCGCGTCGTACTGGTGGCGAAACCAGGTAAGTTGGCGCTTGGCATAACGCCGCGTCGCCTGCTGCGCCCGGCGCAGGGCCTCGCCGCGGTCGATCCCGCCCGCGAGATGGGCAGTAATCGCTTCGATACCCAACGCTTTCATGGCCGGCAATTCGGCGTCCAGGCCGGCACCTGAGAGTGCCGCGACTTCCTCGAGCGCACCGCCAGCGAACATCGCTTCCAGCCGCACGTCGCAGGCAGCGTAGAGTGCCTCCCGCGGCGGTAACAGCAGCAGCTTAAGCGCAGGCCAGGCCAGGCCCTCGGCCTCTTGTGCGCGCCAGTCCTCAAACGGCCGCCCGCTGGCCTCCACGACCTCCCAGGCGCGGATCAGGCGTTGCCGATCGCCGGCGCCGATGCGGGAGGCGGCTGCCGGATCCCTCTCCGCGAGGGCGTCACGAAAGCGCGCCTCGCCCAAGCTCTCGTAGCGGGCGCGGGCGGTCTCGCGCACGTCGGACGGGATGTCCGGCATGGGCGACAGGCCTTCGAGCAGGGCACGAATGTAGAGCCCGCTGCCGCCGACCACGATCGGCACCTGCGAGGCGGCAAGCGTCTCCTCGATCGCGGTCAGCGCGAGCACCCGCCATTCCGCCACGGAGCATGCCGTATCGGCCGGCATCACGCCGTAGAGCCTGTGCGGAACGCGTGCCTCTTCAGCCGCCGCCGGCCGTGCCGTCAGCAGCCGCAGCTCGCGATAGACCTGCATGCTGTCGGCGTTTATAAGAACCGCAGCGCGGCCACGCTCGGCCAAGCCTTCAGCGATAGCCAAGGCCAGAGCCGACTTGCCCGATGCGGTTGGCCCGGCAAGCACCACCACCCTCTCTTTTGCGCCCTGCGGCCGATTGGTCACGCCATTTGTCATGAGCAGCATCCTCACACTGATCGCCGCTGCCGGTAAAGCGCAGCTGACCGGCGACATCCTCCGCGCGGTTCAAGCGGCCATGGAAGCGGCCGGGGCAACCCCCGATTTGCCGATTACGCTCGCACCGGGTGAAGCGGTGGACGTGCCTTTCAGCGGCATTGCGCCGGCTATGGCGGCGGCTGTCGCGCGCGACGCCCTGGCGAGCCAACCGATCGACGCGGTCGCCCAAGCGGCAGCCGGCCGCCGCAAGTCGCTCCTGGTGGCCGATATGGATTCGACGATCATCGACGGCGAGACCATCGACGCCATGGCGGCGCTCACCGGACAGAGGGCCGAAGTCTCGGCGATCACGGCGGCAGCCATGCGGGGCGAGGTCGATTTCGCCGATTCCCTGCGCCGGCGGGTGGCGCTGTTCGCGGATTGTGGCGAGAGCCTGCTGGAGCGCGTACGCGACGAAGATATCCGCCTCAATCCAGGCGCCACCGCTTTGCTGGCGACCATGCGTGCACACGGCGCCTACTCGGTCTTGGTCTCAGGTGGCTTTACCCTGTTCACGGAACACGTGGCAGCCCTGGCCGGGTTCGATGCCCATCAGGGCAACCGGGTCGAGATCGTCGGCGGGCGTCTGACGGGAACCGTGATCGAGCCGATCATCAACCGGGACGGCAAACGCCGGGCCTTACGCGCCATCGAGGCGGAACGCGGCACCGCCAACGCAGCGGTGCTCGCCGTCGGCGATGGCGCCAACGATCTCGACATGCTGGCGGCGGCGGGCCTGGGCGTGGCCTATCACGCCAAGCCGGCGGTCGCCGAAGCGACAGCGGCGCGCATCGACCATGCCGATCTCACGGCGCTTCTCTATGTGCAGGGATATCGGGCCGACGACATCGTCGCCGGCCCGTAAGGATCAGCTGTCGAGCAAACGCAGGGCGATGAACTGAAGGTCGCCTTGGCGATCGAGCAGCAACAGCACCGTGCTCTTGTCGTGTTCGCGGTGCTCCTCGACCTTGGCCTGAACGTCAGCCGGCGTGCTGACCTCTTCCTGCCCGACCTCGACAATGATGTCGCCAGGCTGCACGCCCTTCTCGGCGGCAACGCCGCTGGCATCGACGGCAACAACCATGACGCCGTTGACGTCTGCCTGGATCTGGAACTCGCTACGCAGCTCGTCGGTGAGCGCCGAAAGCGTCAGGCCCAGCGACGTCACCTCGGACGGCATGGGCGCCGCGGGCTCGGGCAATGCCGTGGAGGCGACCTGGGTGCCGGTCTCGTCGAGCCGGCCAACGGTCACCGGCAAGGCGACGACCGCACCGTCGCGCCAGACTTCCACGGTCACCTGCTTGTCGATCTGGGTCTCGGCGACGATGCGCGGCAGGCGCCGCATGGTCTCGACCGACTTGCCATCGAAAGTGATGATGACATCGCCGACCTTGATGCCCGCGGCCGCCGCCGGACTGTCAGCCGAAACGCTCGCCACCAGGGCGCCGCGGGAGCGGTCCAGGCCAAGGCTCTCGGCCAAATCCTCGGTGACGGTCTGGATGCGGACGCCGAGCCAGCCGCGCCGGGTCTCGCCATATTCGCGAAGCTGATGCACCACGTGGCGGGCCAGGTTCGAAGGCACGGCGAAGCCGA
Source organism: uncultured Rhodospirillaceae bacterium (assembly GCA_964625645.1). GTDB lineage: Bacteria > Pseudomonadota > Alphaproteobacteria > UBA7887 > UBA7887 > UBA7887. The sequence goes on along the minus strand of CAZVDW010000777.1, from coordinate 4,906 downwards.
TACCGACACTGCCGCCGGACGGCGAATAGATCGCCGTGTTGATGCCGATCACGAGGCCATCCATGTCGAACAGCGGGCCACCGGAATTGCCGCGGTTGATCGACGCATCGGTCTGCAGGAAGTCGTCGAAGGGACCGGCATTTATGTCTCGCGCCCGGGCCGAGATAATGCCCGCCGTGACGGTGTTGCCGAGGCCGAAGGGATTGCCGATGGCAACCACCCAGTGGCCCACCCTGGCGCCATCCGAATCGCCCCAATCGACCGCGGTCAGCGGCGTTTCGGGCTCGACCTTGAGCACGGCGACATCGGTCTTCGGGTCGTGCCCCACCAGCTCGGCCTTCAGCGACGTCTCGTCGGCGAAGGTCACGGTGATCTCGGCGGCGTCGGCGATGACATGATTGTTGGTAACGATGTAGCCGCCGGAATCGATAACGAAGCCGGATCCAAGCGAGGTCGTGCGTGGCCGCGGCCGGTCCTCCGGCGCCTCGCCCTGGCGATCGAAGAAGTCGCGGAAAAATTCCTCGAACGGCGATCCCGGCGGGAATTGCGGCACCGCCGGCCGGTCGCCTTGGAAATTCTCCACCTCCTGCGTGGTCGAGATGTTCACCACCGCCGGCACCAGCCTATCGGCCAGATCGGCGAAGTCCTCTGGTCCGCCGGCTGCGTGGGCGGAAAAGCCGGCCGGCAAAAAGGCAACCAGCAGCGCCGTGGCGGCAGCAGCAACATGGCGTGGAATCAAAGGTCGATCCTCCAATACGGGAGCGCGCCGCCGGCCAATGCCGGCGCAACGCACGAGGCTCTTTAAGGTAGAGGCTCAACCCCTTCGTTTCAAGAAAGCCCCGGTGGCCAAATCACCCGCGTATGGCCCAAACCATGGCGACTCCGAAGCCGGCCGCCACGAGGCCACCGAAACGCAGCGTTGAAGGCGGCATTTCCTGCGCCTTCAGCGCCATGGCGCGCATCTGGTCCGGGAACAAGGCCCAGGCCGCCCCTTCGATAACCAGCACCAACGCCAATGCCGTCCAAAGGTCGCCGATCAGCGAGGCTCCTCCGGGGCGTCGAGTCCGGTCGCACCGAAGTAGCGGAAAAATTCGCTATCCGGCGACAACACCATGGTGGTATCGCCGCTGCCCAGCGCGTTCTGATAGGCCTGCATGGAGCGATAGAAGGCGAAGAAATCCGGATCCCGGCTGAAGGCCTCGGCGAAGATACGGTTGGAGTCGCCTTCGCCCTCACCACGCAAGATCTGGCCCTCGCGCTCGGCCTCGGCAACGATCACGACGCGCTCGCGATCGGCCTCCGCACGAATGCGCTGGGCTTCCTCGGCGCCCTTTGCACGCAGCTCCGCCGCTTCCTGCTGACGTTCGGTCTGCATGCGCCGGAAGACGGCTTCCGAGTTGGCCTGCGGCAAGTCAGCGTGCTTGATGCGAACGTCGTAGACAGTAATGCCAAAGGCTAGCGCTTCTTCGCGCACGCTTTCGGCAATGCGCCGCATCAGCATTTCGCGATCTTCCGAGATCACGTCCTGCAAGGGCACCGTACCGAGCACTTTACGCAGGTTGGAGTTGATGATGGCGCCAAGCCGCGGCCTGAGCACTTCCTCGGTACGGACCGTCTGGTAGAACTTGAGCGGATCCTCGATCTTGAAGCGCGCGAAGGCGTCGACCACCAACCGCTTCTGGTCCGAGGCAATCACTTCCTCCGCCGGCGCATCGTAGTCGAGCAGGCGATTGTCGAGGATGATCGCTTCCTGGATCATCGGCCATTTCGCGAACAGGCCCGGCTCCTTGATGACCCGCTTGGGCTCGCCAAACTGCAGCACCAGGGCCTGTTCGCGCTGTTCCACGGTGAATAGAGATGCCAATACGCCGATCAGCAGGACGATGGCGATGACGCCCAACAGGGCTTTCACGAAACCGCTCATCGGATCACCTCCCCGCCGCCGCCAGACTGCGCGCGGCGCTGGATTTCCGGCAAGGGCAGATAGGGCACGACGCCGCTACTGCCGCCGTCACTGTCGATAATGACCTTGTTCATGTCGGCGAAAACCTGCTCCAGCGTTTCGAGATAGATGCGCTTGCGCGTCACGTCCTTGGCCAGGCGATACTGCTCGTAAACCTTGATGAAGCGTTGGGCCGAGCCTTCGGCGCGCGCCACCACCTGCGCCTTGTAGGCCTGGGCTTCGTTGCGCACCTGGGCGGCACGGCCGCGGGCTTCCGGAATGATGCGGTTGCGGTAGGCGTTGGCCTCGTTTATCGCCCGCTCCTGGTCGGCGCGGGCACGCTGCACATCGCGATAGTCGTCGATCACCGCCGATGGCGGGTCGGCGCGCTGCAACAGCAGCTCGGTGACCATGATGCCGGACTCGTATTCGTCGAGAATCGACTGCAACAGATCGGCGGCATGGGTGGAAACCTCCTGCCGCCCCTCGGCGAGTGCGGAGGCGATGGCCGAATCGCCGATCACTTCGCGCATGGCGCTTTCCGACGCGAGTTTTACCGTTTCGTCGGGATTGCGGATGTTGAACGTGAAGGCCTCCGCATCGCTGACCTGCCACTGCACGACGAAACTGATGTCGATGATGTTCTCGTCGCCGGTCAGCATCAGGCTTTCCTGCTCGACCCGCTGGTTGCCACGGTCGCCAACCTCGACGCGGCGCACGGTCAGGACCGGCACCTTGATCACCGATTCGACGGGATAGGGCAGATGCAGATGCAGGCCCGGGTCGGTGGTGCGGTGGTATTCGCCGAAGCGCAGCACCAGAGCCTGTTCCTCGGGCTCGACCGTGTAGACGCCGCTAAAGGCCCACAGCACGAGCGCTAACAGAATGGCCAGCAACAAGCCCTTGCCGCCGAAACCGCCCGGCAACACGGTGCGCATGCGGTCCTGGCCCCGGCGCAGCAGATCCTCAAGATCCGGGCCCTGGGGCGAGCCGCCGCCGCCGCCACCGCCACCACCGCCCCATGGGCCGCCGCCACCACCGCCGTTACCACCGTTGCCGTTGCCGCCGCCGCGCGGTCCCCATGGGCCGCCACCGCCGCCGCCTTGATTGGTCCAAGGCATGTTCAACCTGTCCCTTCGATAAACGCGTTTCGCCCCGTTCCCGCACCACGATTTGCCGGCCCGCGCGACAAGCCGTATATCTGGCGCGCGCCAGGCCACGAGGCATGGGGCAGCATATTGGCGGAGTGTGGGGTTTTTCAAGCATGGCGGCGCTAAACGAAGCCGAGATTCGAGCAGCCCTGGCCGGCATTGCCGTGCCGGGGCGCGATGGCGACCCGATTTCCCTGGGCATGGTCTCGGGTTTGGTGGTCAAGGATGGCAATGTCGGCTTCTCGATCGAGATCGATCCGGCCGACCACGAAGTCATGGAGGGCTTGCGCCAGACCTGCGAGCAAACCGTGCATGCTCTGCCCGGCGTGGTCTCGGTGACGGCCGTGCTGACAGCCGAGCGCGAGGCGCCGCAGGCCGCGCCCGAGCCGCAAGCCGGCGGCATTCCCGGCATCAATGCCATCATTGCCGTGGCCAGCGGCAAGGGTGGCGTCGGCAAGTCAACGGTGGCGGTCAATCTGGCACTGGCACTGGCCGCGAACGGCAGCCGTGTCGGCATTCTCGATGCCGATATATACGGCCCCTCGCTGCCGCGCATGCTGGGCCTGGGCGGGCGGCCCGAATCGGCCGACGGGCGCCTGCTCGAGCCCATGCGCGGCTATGGCGTGGCCTGCATGTCCATGGGCTTCCTGATCGAGGAAGACACGCCGATGATCTGGCGCGGGCCCATGGTGCAGGGCGCGCTTGAGCAAATGCTGCGCGATGTCGCCTGGGGCGAGCTCGACGTGATGGTGGTGGACATGCCGCCCGGCACCGGCGATGCCCAGCTCACCATGGCCCAGCGCGTGCCGCTGGCCGGCGCCATCATTGTCTCGACGCCGCAGGACATAGCGCTGCTCGATGCCCGCAAGGGCCTCAACATGTTCCGCAAGGTCGATGTGCCGGTGCTCGGCATTGTCGAGAATATGAGCTACTACGTCTGTCCCGATTGCGGCCACCGGGCGGAGATATTCGGCCATGGCGGCGCGCGGGACACGGCGGCCAAGCTGGGTATCGACTTTTTCGGCGAGGTGCCGCTGGACATCGAGATCCGCGAGACCTCGGACGACGGCAGGCCCATCGTCGTATCTCACGCCGACAGCCCCCACGCGCAGGTCTTCCGCGAGATTGCCGGCAAGATATCGGGTATGCTCTCGGGCGGCGGCCAAAAGCCGCCGCCGAGGATCGTCGTCGATTAGCGCCCCAGCGCCGCCATCAGCTCGCGCCACTCGCGTGGGCTGAGACCGCTATCGGCCTGCGCCACGGCTTCGCCATCAAGCATTCGCTTGACCACCGCGAGCGCCGGCGCCGACAGGGACGTGGCGCCATAGGCATAGTCCATGAAAGCGCCATAGGTCGCGGGAACCCAGGCCTTGAGAACTTTCTCGAGCATGACGTCGGCATAGGCGCGAATCTCGTATTGGGCGTGGCTGTCGGCCCGCAACGACAGAAAATGCAGCAGATTGTGCAGGTCCGTCTTCCAGTACCATTGGGTATAGAAGCCGAGGTTGAGGTTCATGCGCGCCAGCTCGCGGGCCAGGCCCGTGCGCGACGAATCGATGGCCTCGCCGTCGTCGTCCTCGTTGAGCATCTCGACGTAGTGGGCGTGGGCCTGCTCGGCGTCGTCACGCAGCATGTCGAGCACGCGGGCGGCCTCGGCGCCCTCCAGCACCTCGCCGCGGCCCTGGCGATTCGCCGTCGACTGCGCCGCCAGATGCTCGGGCGCCGGCAGATAGAACTCGTTGTCGAGAATGGAATAGCGCGCGGAGTATTCGTTGACGTTGGCGGTGCGGTGGCGAATCCACTGCCTGGCGAC
>CAZVDW010000776.1:0-4790 GCA_964625645.1 uncultured Rhodospirillaceae bacterium | reverse complement strand
CTCCGGTGCCATCTCCAAGACCATCAACATGCCCAATTCCGCCACCATCGCGGATTGCCAGGAAGCCTATCAGCTGTCATGGCAACTGGGCCTCAAGGCGACGGCGCTCTATCGCGACGGCTCGAAGCTCAGCCAGCCGCTGAGCGCGCTGGTGGGCGAGGACGAAGCTGAGGAGAGCGCGGAGGTCGAGGAAAAAGGGCTCGAAGAGGTTGCGGCGCCGGCCGCCGCCATCGCCGAGCGCGTGGTCGAGGCCGTGGCTCACGAAGCCAACGAGCGCGAGCGCCTGCCCCATCGCCGCAAGGGCTACACCCAGAAGGCAGTGGTCGGTGGCCACAAGGTGTACTTACGCACCGGCGAATACAGCGACGGCCGCCTCGGCGAGATATTCATCGACATGCACAAGGAGGGCGCCGCCTTCCGCAGCCTGATGAACAATTTCGCCATCTCGGTCTCGATCGGCCTGCAATACGGCGTGCCGCTGGAGGAATTCGTCGAGGCCTTCACCTTCACGCGCTTCGAGCCCAGCGGTATCGTCGAGGGCAATGATACCATTCGCATGGCAACTTCGATCCTGGACTATTTCTTCCGCGAGCTGGCGATCTCCTATCTCGACCGCAACGACCTGGCCCACGTCAAGCCCGAGGACCTGCGCCCCGACGCCGTCGGCAAGGGCGAGAGCCAGAGCGAGATCATGGCCGCGGCAACGCCGGACGCCGAGCGCGCCGTCGGCCTGCGGGCGCTGGTCAGCCCGGGCTTCGTGCGCGGGCGGTTGCGGGTGCTCGACGGTGGCGCCGCCGCCGCCACGGCGACCGCGACCGTGACGGCGGCAGCGACCCTGGAAGCCGAGATGGCGCTGCCCGCCAGCGCCGGCGCGGCACAGGCCGGCGTCGCCGTCGGCGTGACTGTGAGCGGCGGCGACGGCCGCTCGGCCCAGGTCGCCGAAGCCCGTATCAAGGGCTATGAAGGCGATCCCTGTTCGGAATGCGGAAATTTCACTCTGGTGCGCAACGGCACATGCCTCAAATGCAATACCTGTGGCGGCACCAGCGGCTGCTCCTGACGGTCGGAGCATGCTGTGGCGGAACCCCTGACGGGTGACGCAAGGGCCCGCGCGGCCCAGACCGCCCACCACGGTGGGACACCTCCTCCTGTAGACTGAGGAGCGCGGCCGAGGCAGCCGCGCTCCCTTTTTTCATGTATGGGATGTATTATTGGCTCTCGGGGTTGGTCGCCTCGCCGATGAAGGTGATGGCGGTCTCGAAGTCGGTAACGGTGTCGTGCCGCTGCTCGGCCTGGTCGATGATGGTCTGGCGAACGATTCGGCGTGCATCGTCCAGCGCCGCACGCTGCAACGGCTCGGCCATTCCCATGCCCTTCACGTTGCGCTCGAGTTGGCCGTGAAAGCGGGCCATGCCGCGCAGCCCGTCAAGCACCAGATCGCCGAGATCGGCGTCGGGCGCGTTCGTGAGCCGGTCCTTGGTCTCGGTGAGCTCGGCTTTGGCCGCATCGAGCCAACCCACGAGCTTTTCCATTTCGACCGTATCATCCTGGAGCACAGGGTTGGCCCGCCAGCTGGCCTCGATGGAATCTCGGAGTCCAGGATCAAGCAGCGCCAGAACGGCATCATATTGGGCCGTCGTTCGTTGGCCATATTCCGTCTGGTGGCTATCGAGAAGGCTTTCAAGCTTCGCCAGCTCGGCGCTTTGGCCCGCCAAATCTCCTTCCGTCACGCCACTGGCCTCCTGCGAGGAGGTGGGCACCGGCACGCCGGCACTGAACATGGCCAGCCGCCGCGCCGACTCGATGATCACCTTGGGGTCGGACGAATAGCGCTTGACGTACCAGTTGCCGATATCGTCCTTGACGACCGCGTAATTGGTATCGCCGGCGCCGGCCACGCGGACGCTGTTGATGGTCTGCCAGAACTGCTTGTCGATCTCGGTCTGGATCTCCAAATCGTCCTTGTCTCCCCAATTCGTCAAAGTCTCACTGAAGAAGGGCATCCCCCGCGTCGAATGGCGCGTCAGCATGTTCTGCCAACCAAGTCTGGGATCGTCCTGCAAGGATGATGAAGGATAGCTGCTGCGCAGATAGGCGCTCGATGGCCGGATATAGACCATGCCCGAACGCTGCTCGTAGGCGATCTTGATGGCGTCGGCGATATTGACCGCCCGCGGATGCTCCTTTCCGACCTGCCTGACCACGCTGACATATTCGTAGCGCAGCGCCGCGATCATCTTGTCGAGGACCTCGATGGCGGTGTTGGCGGGCTGGCGGTCGGACGGCGCGGGCGCGGCCAGTATAGCAGGCGGCGGTCCGTGATCGGTGAGGGCTTGGTACGCGTGTTCGAGCTTTGCGTCATCAGGTTTTGCCGTCAAGGCATTCGTGACTTCGCCAAGCAATAGTGCAAACACGGCGCGCGGCACTCCGACCACGCCCGCATTTCTGGCCTTGCGCAACGCAGCCACCTGGATCTTGTCGATGATCTCGATAGTGTCGGCGAACCGTACAATCTTGGTCTTCCACCCTTGTTCCTCGGTAGCCGCGGACAGCCAAGCGCCAAGCACTTTCCGATGGTTGAGGAGCGTCGCCTGATGGGTGCGCATGGCCGCGAGTAGGCTCTTATAAACGTCTCCGGCTGCTGCGGCTTCGACGTCGTCGAATCTGTCCCCATTAACCGTAAGATAGTCGAGCGCTGCCTGCGCATCCTGTATCTCGGACTCATCGCCGCTTTCCACTCGGCCTTCAAGCTTGGATTTGCTTATCTTCACGACCTCTCCGGCTTCGATCTTGCTCTCAGCCGTGCTACCTTCACCCCCTACCGCATTCGCTTGTTCCTCCGCGGCAGCGATGATCGTCTTGCGGACGCTTGCCGCGTGATCGGCTCCAAGATAGGCAAGCACCGTTTCCAAGCCTGCAATCTCAGAATCGATTTGTTCGAGAAAGGTCGCTGCCAACTCGGCCGTCGGTTCGGCATCGTTTCCGGCCGGTGTGATGTCGCCCTTGAGCCCAGCTGTTGTCACGTCAGATTCAGCCGACGCGCGGCGCGAGCTGGCCAATGTCAGGGCTCCCTTCGCCTGTTTCAGAGAATCGAAAAAATCGGCGTGCAGTTGCTCGACCACGTCGCCCGAGCTTGTCTCAGCCACCTGGTCGAGCCCCCACTGCTCGCCGTCGGCGGCGTCGCGCTGCCCCTCAGCATGAACAGTGCGATGGCGCAGCTCGTCGGCCTGCACCAGAATCGCACTGCCGATCGCTTGCAGCACCAGAACATAATTATCGGTACGCTTCTGCCGCGGATCGACTTGGCCGTCACCCTCTTCCGAGTCCGGCTGAAAAAGCACGTCATAGTTAGCGATAACCAGAAGCTTCTCGGCAAAGCCGACCAGGCCGTCGAGCAGACGCGCACGCGCCGCATTCAGCTCCAATGATTCCGCTCCATTTCCTTCCGCACTTTCGTCAATAAATGCCTCGATAAGGGTGAATACACCGTCAGCGGGCCGACCACGCTCGAATCCCAACGCCGCCGCGCGAGAGATATCGGCACTGAGTTGCTCGGCGTGCGCCATCTCAATCTCGCCCTCGGCCGAGAATGTCGGGCCGCGCGCCAAACCATATTCTCGTAACTCCATACCCGAAAGATGGATGCGCGTGCCGACAAAAGCAGCTTGCGGCGGAGATATTTGACGCAATACGCGGTCCGCATTGCGTAGCAGCCCGACCATCTCGACGGGGCGCCTTTTCAGCGCCAGCTTCAATGTTTCGCTGGCGGTCGCGAAATCGAAATCGCCGTTTCCCGCTGGTTTCGCTGCCGCGCCAAGCCAAAACCCTTTGATCCGCTCGGCGGATTGGAGTTGCTGTTCGAGCTCCCGCAGCTGGTCCATCTGATCGGCATCGGCCAAGCCGAGAATTCTGTCGTTCAACACCGCCGCAAGGTGTTGCGGTTGCGTAACGATCGTAAGAAGGTCAGCGATAAGATCAATAATCTTGCGCCGGGCACCGTCTCCTATTTCGACGGTTTCCGCTGTGTACGCCATCGCGTCGAGCGCGGTCTCCCACATATCGCGGACCGCATCTCGCGCCTCGAAATAGGCATTGGCGATCTCTATGACCCTGTCGATAAAAAGCGTCTTCTGCGGGCTTTCTTCCTCGCCGAATAGTGCCGTCGCATGTTCGGTTACGGTTACCCTGTTCCGTAGGACGGTAAAGGTATCTAGCCGACTAAGTTCACCGTCACCCTCCTGATACTGCAATTTCGGGTCGGGGCTTGCCCCGGGAATTTCCTCGATCGACCCCTGCCCGTCCCGAGGCGGACAATCACTGTGCTCTAACAGCCAATGAATGCAAGCTGAACTCCGATAGGTACGCCGGGGCCAGAGCAGCTGCCTGTAGGCAAGCCTGTGGCGTTCAAAGTCCGGGCTGCTAGCCTCGGAGAGAAATGCTGTCTTGAGATATTGCCATGTGGCAGCATCGTTCGAATTGGCGGTCAGAAGGCCGAAAGCGCCGACGTAGCGCCGCAGCGCCGATTTGCCCTCGGCGATGAATTGTTGGAGAGCATCGTCTCCGGTGTCCTCGTAACAGCCCGTTGACGAAGTCTGCTCTGGACGCGTGTCGCTGTGTCTGATTCTCTGGGTCAGTGATTTGATCGGAGGTTTGGGCGATGTCGATGGGGCGGCAAGGGGATCGGCAGTGTGATCTGAGAACGGCGGTGAGAAAATGGTCCACGTGAGCGGCCGGTTTGCGGCTGCGGCGGAGTTAAATTCCGCCACCTTGTAGCCTTCCGTCCTTTTTCT
>CAZVDW010000775.1:0-4699 GCA_964625645.1 uncultured Rhodospirillaceae bacterium | reverse complement strand
AAGCGCACGTCGGGCTTGTCGATGCCCATGCCGAAGGCGATGGTGGCAACGATGACCACGCCGGGCTCGGTCATGAACACGTCCTGGGAGTCGTCGCGCACCCCTTTGTCCATGCCCGCATGGTAGGGCAGCGCGCGATGGCCTTCGCCAGCGAGAAACTCCGCCATCTCATCGGTCTTGCGGCGCGACAGGCAATAGACGATGCCGCTCTCGCCCTTGTGCTCGGCCATGAAGGTGGTCAGCTGGCGCTTGGTCTCGCGCTTGGCCGAGACCGCCAGACGGATATTGGGACGGTCGAAACCCGAGACGAAAAGCTGTCCGCCGCCGGCCAGCAGGCGGGCGCGAATATCCTCGCGGGTAACTTCGTCGGCGGTGGCCGTGAACGCGGCGATAGGCACGCCCGGAAAGTGCTGGCGAAGCTCGCCAAGGGCGGCATATTCAGGCCGGAAGGCCGGGCCCCATTGCGATATGCAATGGGCTTCGTCAACCGCGATCAGGCGCACGGGCAGCAGGCTCAGCGCCGCCAGCATGCGCTCGGTCATCAGGCGTTCCGGGGCGAGATAGAGCAGCGCCGTCGCGCCGGCCTGGACACGGCGCCAGACGGCAACATTCTCCTCGCGCGAGCGCGAGGAATTGATGGTATCGGCCGCCACCCCGGCCAGGCGCAGCCCCGCCACCTGGTCCTGCATCAGGGCGACCAGCGGCGACACCACAACGGTGAGCCCGCCAAGCACCAGCGCCGGCACCTGGAAGCAGAGCGACTTGCCGGCGCCCGTCGGCATCACGGCGAGCACATCCTCACCGCCCAGCACGGCATCGACGACGGCCTCCTGGCCCGGGCGGAATTCCTCGAAGCCGAAAACCTCGCCGAGGACATGTTGCTTGTCGTTGACCATCAAAGGTCGTGCACGTCCACCACGCCGGGAACGGCCTTCAACGCCGCGCGAGCCTGCGCGCCGACCACATAACGGCCTTCGAGATCGATTCGGACCTCGTCGCCGTCGTCCACCGGCACCATCAGGCAGAGCCTGCCCGTGCCGTTGCGCTCGCGCTCGACCACGCCCTTGAGCGCCGGCAGCGCGACGTCCGAAGCGAGGAATATCTTGTAGCCCGTGCAGGCGAGCGCCATGCGCTTATCCAGGGACTCGACCCTGCGCGCGGTCAACCGTGCCTCGTCGTCCTCTCGTCGCAAGCTCACCTCAATGCGAAGAAGCTGGCCGGGCTCGATCAATTCACGCGCCGCGGCATAACAGTCCGAGAAGACGGCCACTTCGAACAAACCGCTCTGATCGGACATCTGCACGAAGGCGAAGCGACCACGCTGCGAATTGCGCTCCTGCTTACCGAGCACCACGCCCGCCACGGCAACATTCTCCTCTGACGTTTCGGCAAGGCTGGCGAAGGGCCTGACGCGATCTTTCTCCAAATTCTCCGCATAGGCGTCGAGCGGATGGGCGGAAAGATAGAAGCCGAGTGCCTCGAACTCATGCTGCAGGCGATCGACCATGGGCCAATCCTCGACCACCGGCAGCGGCGGGTTGGACACGGCAGGCTCGTCGCCGAACAGGTTTTCCTGACTGCTGGCCTGCTCCTCTTTCAGCAGACTGGCGTGGCGCAGCAACAAATCCGCCGCCGCCACGACCTGGGCGCGGTTGGGATCGAGGCTGTCGAAGGCGCCGGCCTTGGCCAGGTTCTCCAACTGGCGCTTGTTGAGCGAGTGCGGGTCGATGCGGTTGGCGAAGTCGAACAGGTCGCGGAACGGCCCGTTCGCATCCCGCTCCCTGACGATCTCCGCCATCGCCGCCGCGCCGACGTTCTTGATGGCCGCCAGCGCATAGCGGATCGCCTTGCCCTCGACGGAAAATTCCACCTCCGAGCGGTTGATGTCCGGCTGGTGCAGGGCGATCTCGAGCCGCGCCAGCTCCTGGCGGAAGATGTTGAGCTTGTCGGTGTTGCCGCTGTCCAGCGTCATCGAGGCAGCCATGAAGGCAACGGGGTGGTTGGCCTTGAGCCAGGCGGTCTGATAGGCGATCAGGGCGTAGCCGGCGGAATGCGCCTTGTTGAAGCCGTAGCCGGCGAACTTGTCGACCAGGTCGAAGACGTAGTTGGCGCGCGTCTTGTCGACGCCGCGTTCCATGGCACCGTCGGTGAAGGTCTGGCGCTGCGCCGCCATCTCGGCCTTGATCTTCTTGCCCATGGCGCGGCGCAGCAGGTCGGCCTGGCCGAGGCTGTAGCCGGCAAAGACCTGGGCGATCTGCATCACCTGTTCCTGGTAGATGATGACGCCGTAGGTGTCCTTGGTGATCGGCGTGATGGTGTCGTGCAGGAACTCGGGTTTCTCGTCGCCGTGCTTGCAGGCGATGTATTTGGGAATGTTCTCCATCGGCCCGGGGCGGAACAGTGCCACCAGCGCGATGATGTCCTCGATATTGTCGACGCCCGCCTCGCGCAGCAGGTTGCGCATGCCGGAGCTTTCAAACTGGAACACGCCGACTGTCTCGCCGCGGCTCATTAATGCGAATGTCTCGGCGTCGTCGAGGGGAATGGTGGCGATGTCCAATTGTCCCAACAACTCGCGCGCGCGCTCGATCACGGTCAGGGTCTTGAGGCCGAGGAAGTCGAACTTCACCAGCCCGGCCTGCTCGACATATTTCATGTTGAACTGGGTGACAGGCATGTCCGAGCGCGGATCGCGGTAGAGGGGCACCAGCTCGTCGAGCGGCCTGTCACCGATCACCAGCCCTGCCGCATGGGTCGAGGCGTGGCGGTAGAGCCCTTCGAGTTGTAAGCCGATGCTCAGCAGCCGGGCGACCTGCTGGTCCCCGTCGCGCTCCTCCCGCAGGCGTGGCTCGTCGTTAATGGCTTCCTGCAGCGTGACCGGATTGGCCGGGTTGTTGGGCACCATCTTGCAAAGCCGGTCGACCTGGCCATAGGGCATCTGCAACACCCGCCCGACGTCGCGCAGCACCGCCCTCGCCTGCAGTTTTCCGAAGGTTATGATCTGCGCCACCCGGTCGCGGCCATATTCCTCCTGCACGTGGCGGATCACCTCGTCGCGGCGGTCCTGGCAGAAGTCGATGTCGAAGTCGGGCATTGACACGCGTTCCGGATTGAGGAAGCGCTCGAACAGCAAGCCGAAACGCAGGGGGTCGAGATCGGTGATCTTCAAGGCCCAGGCGACCACGGAGCCGGCGCCGGAGCCGCGCCCCGGACCGACGGGAATACCCTGTTCCTTTGCCCAATGGATGAACTCGGCGACGATGAGGAAGTAGCCGGCAAAGCCCATGTCGACGATCACGCCGAGCTCGAAAGCGAGGCGCTCGCGATAGGCGTCAACGTCAGCGCGGCCTTGCAGTCGCTCCGCCAAGCCGGCGTTCGCATCGGCGCGCAGCTTATCTTCCTCGCTGCTGCCTTCGGCAAGCTCCGGCAGGCTCGGCAACATGGGATCGCGCCGCGCCACCATGTAGGCACAGCGTTTGGCGATCACGAGGGTGTTGTCGATCGCCTCAGGCAGATCGGCAAATAGCGCGCGCATTTCCTGCGCCGTCGCCAGGTGGTGGCTCGCGGTAACGCTCGGGCGGTCGTCCTGGGAGACGTAGGTGCTATTGGCTATGCAGAGCAGCGCATCATGGGCCTCGTGCATCGGAGCATCGGCGAAAAAAGCTTCGTTGGTGGCCACCAAAGGCAGGTCGTGGGCGTAAGCCAAGTCGACCAGAGCCCCCTCTATGCGGTCCTCGACCGGCAGGCCGTGGCGTTGCAGCTCGATGTAGAGACGGCCAGGGAATAGCGATTTCAGCCGCTCCAGGGCGGTCTCGGCATCGCCGTCGCGATCTTCCGCCAGGCGGCGGCCGACCGGCCCGCGCACGCCGCCGCTGAGCGCGATAAGGCCATCGCTGTGGCCTTCGAGATCGTCAAGCGCGACCTGTGCCGCCTCCCCCTCAGGCCCTTCGAGGAAGGCCTTGCTGACCAGCTTTATGAGGTTCTGCCAGCCTGCATCCGACTGTACGAGCAAGACCAATTGGTCGGGCTCGGCTCCGTCACCCGTGATCGCGAGCTGACAACCGATGATCGGTTGCACGCCTTGCGCGGCGCAGGCGAGCGAGAATTCGAGGGCGCCGAACAGGTTTCCCGTATCGGTGATGGCCACGGCCGGCATGCCGCGCTCGGCACAACTGCGCGCGAGCGCCGCGATACGCACCGCACCCTCGGAAAGCGAATAGGCTGTGTGAACCCTGAGATGGACGAAATCGGCGCGCGGCATGCTCATACCCCAAACCGTGAGAGTGGCATGCAAGCCAAAGCGAGTCACCTCAGCCTCAAGAGCCGCACATTCCCTTCCTTCCCGGTATCGCAATCGCGCAACGGCCAAAAAGAAAAGGCGAATCAAAGCTGGAAGAGTGCCGCCTGTGAGCTACTTCACAGATTTGTAACGAAAAGACAGGCAAGGTGGTGCTCTTGAATGGGAGTTTGCGGCCCGGACAATGGTTGGAAGAGGATTGCATGAAGCCTTGCGGCATTGATATCGGCGCTACCGCATCGAAACTCGTCGACAGCCATGGCGAGGATGCAGGTCTTGTCGCGCGGCAATGGGCAATCTGTGCCAAGAAGGCCGGCGATCCGAGCCGCCACAGGGCCTGGCTTCAGGTGCAGAACACCATAAATAAATTGTGTTCTGACAATTTATTAAAGAAAAATTTTA
>CAZVDW010000774.1:0-8930 GCA_964625645.1 uncultured Rhodospirillaceae bacterium | reverse complement strand
CGTGCGCTGACCGGTCTCGGTGAACTGCTGGCGGTAGGCCTCCACCACGCGGGTCGAGGCGAGCATGCGATCCTCGAGTTGCGGCAGCCGCGCCTCGGCCGTCCTCAGCTCGTTCCAATCGACACGAATCTGCTCTTCGATCAGCCGGTCGGTCTGGCGCGATTCGAGCAGGGTCTGGTTGACGAACTCGCGTGCCCTGTGCAGGCGGGCCGTGTCGGTACCGCCGTTATATAAATTGAACCGCATCACCGCCAAGGCCTGCAGGGAATTGCCGGAGGACCGCACGCCGGCGGTGTTGTGCTCCTGGGCCGCGCTCACCTCGAGGTCGATACGCGGCATGAACGGCGCCTCCGCCGCCTCGGCATCGGCGCGGCGGGCGTCGATCGCCACGTCGGCAGCACGCCCGGCAGGATTGCCTGCCAGCGCCCGGGTGATGGCCTCGTCCAAGGAAACGGGAATGGCATCCACCGGCGCATCCGGAAGCTCGAGCTCGTCAGGCATGACGCCGACGGCCTCGATGTAATCGGCCTCGGCTTCCCTCAGCAGGCCTTTCTGCTCCAGCAGCCGGTCCATGGCATTGGCGAGCCGGCTCTCGGCCAGCACGTCGGCCTGGTTGCCGACTTCGCTCTCGAACAGGCGCCGCACCGCATCCGCGGTCTCGACATGGGCCTGAACGTTTTCCATCGCCAGATCGACGATCTCGCGCGAGCGCAGCACTTCGAGGTAGGATTCGATCACGCGCAGCGCGATGCCCTCCTCGGCGTCGCGAATCTGCGCCTTGTTGACTTCGTGGCGATAGCGCGCGGCCTCGACCAGGTTCTCGGTCTCGAAACCGTCGAACAGCATTTGCGCGATATCGAGCCGGGCCTCGTTATGCCAAGTACCCAAGCTCGAACTGCCACCGGTGCCGCGCGTGCGGCGGAAGCGGGTGGTGTTGTTGTTGAAGGTGCCGAAACCTGTCGCGAAGCGGGTATCGACCGACGGCCGATAGCGCGCCTGCGCCTCGTCTATCTCCCTCGCAGCCTGCGCCTTGGCAGATCTTTGCACCAAGACCGTGGGATGAGAATCCACCGCAACCTTGATCGCTTCGTCGAGTGTCATCGCACTCGCACTCGCCGCGGCGAAAAGCATTGCAGCAGAACCCAGGAGGGCAAGCCCGAGAGCTCCGTTCCGGCGTCCCGGCATTGCGGGACGGGCGTCGCCGATCTTCATCATCTGGCATACACTCAAGTGTCTATCGCCACGCCGACCGTCAGTTGGGCGCCTCAGTCAACCAGACGCACTCACCAGCGGGCAACGAAGCCCCCTAAACCATAATGATGAAATAACAAATCCGTCGGGGTGCGTCCACGCCAATACCTGCGGTCTCCCCTAGCCCGAAACGGTTGTGGCAAAATTACAACAGACACTGCGGCATTGAAACAGTTGAGGCGCGCGCCAGGGGCGCAACCGCGTGAGCGGCGCGAGAGCGGCGCGAGAGCGGCGCGATCAAACGATATCTGTGATGGTGTAGGTAAGCAGGCCGTCGTCGTCACTATCGCCCGGAACGCCAGAGAATCCGCCAAATTCCTGGGACTCGGTTGCGGCCCAACCAGCAGCGGGCCGGCCCTCGGCCGCGTCGGCGGCGACAGCCTCCAGCAGCGCCGCCTCCTCGCCCGATTGAAGCACTTCGCCGATGTCCAGGATCGGCTCGCTCGCCGGCGCCGTCTCGGAACCATCGAGATAGAGGTAAACCACGTCGGTAGCGCCAGCTTCAGCGTCGGCATCAGCCACCAGATCGGCCATATCGCCCTCGACAGCCGCCTCGCCGACGGCATCCAGCAGCTGCCCCAGCGAATCGATTTGCGCACCGTCGGAGAACAGCAAGCCGCCGCCCGTCTCGTCCTCCAGGTGCCCGACCAGCCCGCTAACCAGCACCGTATCGCCTCCTGCCGACAGCGAAAGCACATCGCCCTCGCCCAGGCTCAGGGACACGTCATGGCGGGCAAGATCCGTAAGCTCCGCGCGCTCACCCTCGCTCAATACAAGGCTATCGCCCGTTTCCACGGATTCTTGCCGTATCGTGCCGGCATTGTCGGTGATGGTGAACGCGATCGTCATGTCTGTCGTACCACTTGCTTTTCTGTCGCCGCGCGGCCAATCATCGTCGCAGGCGCTTTATTGCTGCGGCGCTGGGGATCTCTGCCGCATAGACATCATATAATCGGATATCGCGCCATTCGTCATGGTGCATACGCACTATTGCCACAAAAAACCCAGGAATGGACGGTACCGCTTTGATCATTAGGTTGTTTTTGACCCTGGCCATCGTCTCGGCCGCATACGGCTTCGGCGCCGCATGCGCTCAGGATTCCGATTCGGATGCCATCGCCGCCCTGCTCAGCCGGGCATCGGCGGGCGATGCCAGTGCGCAATTTGCCCTCGGACAGCGCTATGCCAGCGGAACAGGCGTCTCGCGCAACCTTGAAGAAGCCTATTTCTGGCTGGTCATTGCCGCGGATAACGGCATGACGGCGGCGGAGGAGCAGCGCAACAGCATCGGCACGGCGCTTCGCGCCTCGCAATTCGTGCGCGTGCAACGGCGCATCAGCGAATGGCGCGGCGCGGGGGCCCAGCCGGCGCCGGGCGGCGCCGAGCCACGCGCGACCAGGCCGGCGCGAACCGGCAGCGGCATTGTCGTCGCCGCCGGCCGCATCCTGACCAGCAATCACGGCATAGCCGGCTGCAACAGCCTCACCCTGCAGGGTGCCGCCAGCGGCAATGCCCGCGTCATGGCGCAAGATGGCGCCCTCGACCTGGCGTTGCTTTCGGTCGATGGCTCGACCGTCGCCGCGGCCCGCTTCCGCTCGGGCAACGACATCGCCCTCGGTACGGAAGTGGTGGTGTTCGGCTACCCCCTGCAAGGCCTGCTCGCCTATGGCGCAAACGTCACCACCGGCATCGTCAGCGGTCTTGCCGGACCACAAAACGACAATCGCATCGTCCAGCACACCGCCCCCGTGCAGCCCGGCAACAGCGGCGCCCCCCTGCTCGACCGCAGCGGTGCGGTGATCGGCGTGGTGATATCGAAAATCAATGCCCTCAAGGTCGCCAAGATAATCGGCGATATCCCGCAGAACATAAATTTCGCCGTCCGCGGCGACCCGACACGCCGCTTTCTGCGCAGTCACGGCATCAACGTACAGTCCGCGGGCGGCGGCACCAACTCGATTGCCGCCATTGCCGCGGCCGCATCGCGCTTCACGGCTCTGATCGAGTGTTGGCAATAGCCGCTGCGTTCTTGCCCGCGTCCATGGCGATCAGCAGCGGCGGCAGCAGCAGGAAATCGGCAAGCAGGGCGCAGGAGATGGTGATCGCCATCATCACGCCCATGACCTCGTTGGGCAGGAAGCTCGACAGCGCGAGCACGGAAAACCCGCCGACCAGGACTATCGATGTAACCGTCAGAGCGACACCGACCGTGGCGAAGGCATAGCGCACGGCATCTTCCGCCGACAGGCCCTTTTCGCGTCTCGCGCGCAAGTACTTGCTCAAGAAATGCACCGTGTCGTCGACGATGATACCGAGGCTGGCAGCGCCGAGCACCGACGCGGCGACGCCGATCTCACCGACCAGAATGCCCCACAGGCCGAAGGCCATGACCGCCGGCACCGTGTTCGGGATCAAGCTGACCAGGCCATGGCGCAGGTCGCGCAGGACCAGGATGAGCGAGGCCGAGATCAGCAGCAGCGCGACGACAGTGCCGAGAATCATGCTGTTGATGTTGCGTTCCGACAGATAGGAGAACATGACCACCGGCCCGGTAGCCTCGGCTTCGGTGGCGGTTGGGAAATTCTCATCCAGCCAGGCATCGGCGAGATTCACCAGGGCGCGCAAGTCCCGCGTCGTCAGGTTCTCAGTTGTCACCACGACGCGCGTCGCCGACTTGTCGATGTTGATCTGGTTGTTGAGGTCAAGGCCATAGGGCAAAGACAATTCGTAAAGCAAGAGATACTGCGCCGACAATTGGCGGTCATCGGGCAACGTATTGTAGGCTGGATCGTCACCGTGCATGTTGCGATTCAGCCGCCGCATGATGTCGGTGATGCTGTTCACATGCAGCACCCCCGGTTGCTCCACGATCCAGCCGGCAAAGGCATCGACACGCGCCAGGTAGGCCGGCTCGGCAACGGCGCCGGCCTCGCCGGCGGGCAGCGAATAGTTCAGCTGATATATGCCGGTGAGGTTCTCCATGATGAAGTCGGTGTTGTCGCGGAACGGCACGCCGCGGTCGAAATAGTCGATGAAAGCGTCATTCAGGTCGATGCGCGGGATCATGGCCGCGAGCGCGACGATCACGGCGCTGGTGCCCCACATCAGCGGTTTGCGCCTGGCGATGACGAGCTCCGCCAGCGATACCATGGCGCGTTCCAGCAAATCCGGGCCTTTGGTGGCGCGCGCGCGGCTGCCGCCGGGCAACAGCGCCATCAGCGCCGGCAGCAGCGTCACCGAAAAGAACCAGGCCGCAACGACCCCATAGGCGGTGAGATTGCCGAGGTCGCGAAACGGCGGCGCATCGGAGAAATTCAGGCTGGCGAAACCGATCGCCGTGGTCAGGCTGGTCAGGAATACCGGATCCATATTGACCCGCAGGGCTTCGACGATGGCTTCGTGACGCCCGCGGCCAAGGCGCATCTCCTTCAGCATCGTCGACAGGATATGGATCGAGTCGGCGACGGCGACGGTGAGAATGATCGTCGGCGCGGTCACGGATGGCGGCGTCAGCACCACGCCGAGCCAACCGCCGACCCCCATTGCCGCCGCCGCCGACAGGCCGATCACCACGACCGTTCCGATGGTCCCGGCGGCCGAGCGCAGAAAGGCGATCATGACGATCAACAAGGCGCCATACATGAGCGGCACCAGGCTCTCCATGTCGGATTGGCTGAGCTCGGCGAAGGCGTTGCTGAGCGCCGTGTTGCCGCTGATGACGAATTGCAGCTCCGGATGCGCGGCGGCGGACTTGGCCACCAAATCACGGATATGCGCCATGACCTGCGGGACTTCGGCGATGCTGGCCTGCGGGAACATCAGGGTGATGTTGACGCCCGTGGTGCGCCCGTCACGGCTGATCAGGCGATCGACGATCAAGGTCTCGGCAAGCGCGATCGCCTTGATTCGGGCTAACGCCTCAGCATCCAGCTCGGCATCGACATCGACCAGATTCGCCACCACCAGGTCATCGCCGTCGGCTTCACTATGCTGATAGTTGGTCAGGGAATCCACGCGCGTCGAGAACGGTGTTTGCCAGGCCGCCTCGGTGAACTTCGCCACCGCGGTCAGGGTTTCGGCCGTGAAGAGATCGCCCTCGACCGGCTTGATCGCGACCAGCAGATTGTCGTCTTTGGTGTAGATGTTCTGCAGCTCTTCGAATGCCGCCAGCTGCGGGTTCTGGTCGCTGAAAAAGACCCGGTAGTCGGTCGAGAAGCTGAGGAAGCGCATGCCGCTGGCCAAGCCCAGCGCCAGCATTATCGACAGGCCCGCCACCAGCCAGCGCCGGCGCACCACCCAGCGCCCATAGGCGACAACCGCATCGTCGCCGAACACCCGCTTGCCGCGCCAGCCCGCCTTCGCCATGTCTCACTCCCGTCCCGGTCAGGGCCTGTAGAGCATGGCATTGAGATATTGCCAACCATAAGGAAGTCTTTGCCGCCAGCGGATTGCGGACCTACATTCTCGGGGTGGCCCCTTTTTCGCACTTGGTCAGATACCGCCTATGACGTACCGCCCGCTTTCGCCGGACTTTGCCAAATGGCCTCACGTGGAGCGCTTCGTGCGCGGCCCGCTGGAGCAGGTCCACTTCGCCCAGGCACGCACGCTCTTGCGCCTGCCGCAGCCGGAGGCAGGCCTGCCGAACGGTTGCGAGACGGCGCTCGGTGGCTTGTTGTTGGCAACAGTCGGCGCCATTGCCGATGCCCTTTACCGCAGCAGCGGCGGCGACCATCGCGAAGCGTTCCGCACACTCCTGGTGCGCGAATACCCCTGGGACACCGAAGCGACCAGCCCGGCAGGCGCGATGCAGTCCGTGTCGGCATTGATCGGCGAATATCGCGGCGATTCCGCCTCGCCGCTCGGCGCCTGGGTGAGCCTCGGCGATGACGGCCCGCCTGCCGGCAGCAGCCCCGGCCGCCGCGTCCATTTCCGCAGGCTGGAAACCACCGACAACAGCGGCCTTGCCGAGCACATGCTGGAAACGCTCGAGGTCGCCCGCGACTGGCCGCTCGACGACATGCCGCGCACGGTCGATGCGGACGAGGCCGAGTCCTACGTCAATCTCGAGCGCCTCTATTGGGGCATCCGCGAGACCGTCAACCGCCTCGCCGCCAAGCCGGCCGTGATGATGGCGGCCGAGCGCCACCTGTCGAGCTAGGCCGGCGGCGGCACCACCACTTTGTCGTAGGCGTGACGCGAGGTGATCAGCCCCGCATGCCGGAACACGTCGAGCGCGCCTTCGTAGGCGGCTTTGGTGATCTCGACATGCGGCGTCCAGCAGCCCAGCGCCTGATAGGCGATGATCGCAACCCGTATGGCACTCGGCGTAAAATCCGGAAAATAGGGCGCGATAATCCCGGCCACGTCATCCTCAGGCCCACCGGCGACGAAAGCCCGCACCTTGCGATAGGCGCGCATGAAGGCCACGGCCTCGTCCGTCTTGAGCCAGTCGGGCCTGGCGATAAGGCTGGAGAACGCCGTCAGCCCGCTGGCCGCGCCGCAGGACGCCAGCACATGGCCAACCCCGTCAGCCGCAAGCTGTTGCGGCGCCGGGCCCTGGAGATGGATGAAATCCGCCTCGCCGGCCCGGAAAGCCTCTTGCATCTCGGCCGGGCCACCAGCATCAACCGCGTCGATGGCAGCGTAGTCGAGGCCCATCTTGTGGCAGGCATATTGGAACATGGCTTTAGGTTGGCCGCCGTGATCGACGAGCACGCGGCGGCCGGCGAGCTTGTCCCAGGTGAAATCCTCGTCGGGCTCGCGGCCGGCCAGGAAGAATCCGTCCGCCTCGTTGATCTGTGCGAAATGGGGCGTTTCCACCGTGCCGCCCTTTTCCAGCGCCATGAAACCGGCCGAGACGGCCGCTTGCGCCACCGTCGCCTCGCCCGCCAGCACCATGGAAATCGCGGTCTTGCCCGCCGGCACCGGCTCATGGCTGACAGCGAAGCCTTCGTCTTGCAGGAAGCCGCCGGCAAAGGTGGCGATCAACGGGCTGTAGAAGACGGAAAATCGGCTGAAGGCGATGTGCATGCCTAGTGATCCGGTTTTGACCTGTGCTACCCATGGCGCGACAGAAACGGAGCGGCCATGACGTCCCAGCTTAGCGCGGCGATAATACCGGTAACGCCTTTCCAGCAAAATTGCACCCTGCTCGTCTGCACCGAGACGGGCAAGGCGGCGGTCATCGATCCCGGTGGCGATATCGAGCACGTGCTCGCCGTGGCCGCGGAGCGCCAGGCCGAGATTACGAATATCTTTCTCACCCACGGCCATATCGACCATGTCGGCGGCACCGCCCTGCTGGCCGAGCGCTCGGGCGCGCCCATCGAGGGTCCGCATATCGACGACAAGTTCTGGATCGACGGCATCGAGGAACAAGGCGAGCGCTTCGGCTTCGAGGGCGCGGCCGGCTTCACGCCCGGCCGCTGGCTGGAGGGCGGCGACACGGTCAGCTTCGGCAATGTCTCGCTCGACGTGGTGCATTGCCCCGGCCACACGCCGGGCCACGTGATCTTTCACCATCCGGGGATGAAGCTCGCACAAGTCGGCGACGTGCTTTTCAAAGGCTCGATCGGGCGCACGGATCTGCCGCAGGGCGATCACGAGACGCTGCTGCGCTCGATCCGCGAGCGGCTTTGGCCGCTCGGCGACGACACCACCTTCATCCCCGGCCACGGCCCCACCTCGACCTTCGCCGAGGAGCGCCGCAGCAATCCCTTCGTGCACGATTAGAGCGGTTCGATATCGCCAGCCGCCAGGCCGGCCTCGAAGGACCGGACGAACTCCGCCAGGCGCGCCGCCGCGATGGCGCCGCGCAGGTCGGCCATCAGGGCCTGGTAGTGGGTGAGGTTGTGGGTGGTCATGAGCACGGCAGCCAATATCTCGCCGCAGCGCACCAGATGATGCAGATAGCCGCGGCTGTAGCCGGCGCAGGCCGGGCAGGCGCAGCCTTCCTCGAGCGGGCGCGGATCGCCGGCGTGGCGGGCATTGCGGATATTGACCTTGCCGCGGCGCGTGAACGCCTGGCCGTTGCGGCCGGAGCGCGTCGGTAGCACGCAATCGAACATGTCGATGCCCGCCGCGACCGCCGCGACGATATCTTGCGGCCGCCCCACCCCCATGAGATAGCGCGGCCGATCCTGCGGTAGCAGGACGGCGGTGGAGCGGGTGATCTCGCGCAACAGCTCCGGGCCCTCGCCGACGGCCAGGCCGCCGATGGCGTAGCCGTCGAAGCCGATGTCGCGCAACGCCTCGGCCGAGCGCTGCCTGAGCGCCGGATGGACGCCACCCTGGACGATGCCGAACAGCGCCTGGCCGTCGCGCTCAACGAAAGCCTCGCGGCAGCGCGCGGCCCAGCGCAGGGAAAGCCGCATCGATTTTTCCACATCGCCTTCACTGGCCGGATAGGGCGTGCATTCGTCGAGCACCATGGTGATGGTCGAGCCGAGCTGGTGCTGGATGGCGACGGCGCTTTCCGGGGTCAGGCGATGGCGGCTGCCGTCGATATGGGACTGGAAGTCGACGCCGTCCTCGTCGAGGGAGCGCAGGTCCGCCAGCGACATCACCTGGAAGCCGCCCGAATCCGTCAGCACAGGCCCCGGCCAGCCCATGAAGCGGCGCAGGCCGCCGAGCTTTTCGACGGTGTCCGCGCCGGGGCGCAGCATCAGGTGATAGGTGTT
>CAZVDW010000773.1:0-3571 GCA_964625645.1 uncultured Rhodospirillaceae bacterium | reverse complement strand
GGAGTGTTCGACCGCATGCTCTACGAGGCCGCCTTGCGCGAGAACGGCTACAACGAGCAAAGCTATGTCGCGACCTTGCGCGAGGACCTGGCCAGCGCCCAGGTCATCGGCAGCCTGACCGGCGGACTGGCGACGCCGAAGGCGGTCGTCGATCTCTTGCACGCCCACAGCAGCGAGCGCCGCCGCGCCACGGTGGCCACGATCATGCCCGAGACCATGACCGATATCGCCGAGCCCACGGATGGCGATATCCAGACCTATTACGCCGAGAACGAGGCCCGGTTCATGGCCCAGGAGCTGCGCCGCGTCGCTTTCCTGTCGCTGCGCCCCGCCGACCTGTTGGACGAGATCGATGTCGCCGACGCGAATGTCCGCGCCGCCTATGACGCGCGCCTCGACCAGATCACCGAGCCCCACCGGCGCGACATCGACATGTTCGTGCTGGCGGACGAGGCAGCCGCCCAGGCCGCCCGCCGGCGCATCGAGGAGGGCGAGGATTTTTTCGTCGTCGGCGCCGACATAACCGGCAATACCGAAGACGACATGCGCCTCGGCGTTGTCGAGGACGGCGACCTGCTGCCGGAGATCGCCGTAGCCATCTTCTCGGCGCCTCTGGATGGCGTCGCCCTGCCCTTCCAGAGCGCCTTCGGCTGGCACCTTGTGCGCGTCAACGAGGACATGCCGGGCGGCGCCCCGAGCTTCGAGGATTTGGCCGAGGAGATTCGCCTCGAGCTCAAGATCGAGGAAGCCGCCGACGCCACCTGGGCGCTCAGTGGCCGGCTCGAGGACGAGCGCGCCAGCGGTGCCACGCTGGAAGAAGCCGGCCGGGCGCTCGGGATGACCGCCGTCAGCCTCGGGCCGCTCGATCGCTACGGCCGTGACGGCGAGGAGAAGGCCATCGAGGACATGCCGCCGATCGCGGATTTCCTGACCACCGTCTTCCTGGCGCTGGAGGGCGAGGAATCGGACCTTATCGAGGCACCGGGCAATATCTTCTATGTCTTCCGCGTCGACAGCATTCGACCGGCCGCCGTGAAGCCGCTCGCCGCGGTGCGCGAACAGGTCGCCGAGGCCTGGCGCACGGAGCGCCGCGAGGAAGCCGCCGCAGCCAGGGCGGCGGCACTCGCGGACGCCGCCAAGTCGGCCGGCGGGCTTGCCGCGGCGGCAGCGGACATGGCCATCGAGACCAGCGAGACGGCCGCCTTCACGCGCGAAGGCGTCGATCTGGATCCGGGCCTGACCCGCGCTGTCGCCGACGCTGTATTCGCGCTGCGCGATGGCGAGACTTCCGGGCCGATCGCCGCAGCGGCCGGTGCTCATGTGGTGGCCGAGTTGATCGAGGTGGTTGCTGCCGACGATATGGATACCGACGCCAAGGGCGCCATCGCCCAACGCATCGCCGAGGCCTACCGCATGGACGTGCTCGACGCTTACGACACCTTCCTGCGCCGCGAATATGGCGTCAGCGTCGACCGTGCCCTGATCGACACCATCTACTAGACGCGAGACGGGGCATGGTGATCCTCCCCGACTACGACAGCTTCGCCAAGACCTACGAGGCCGGACAGGCGCAGGTCGCCTGGACGCGTCTGGTGGCCGATCTCGAGACGCCGGTCTCGGCCATGCTCAAGCTCGGCGACGGCCGGCCGAACAGCTTTCTGCTGGAATCAGTCGAGGGCGGCGCCGTGCGCGGGCGCTATTCGATCATCGGCCTCAAGCCCGACCTGATCTGGCGCTGCAACGGCGACAAGGCCGAGGTCAACCGCCGCGCCCGCTACGACGCCGACGCCTTCGAGCCCTGCGACCACGGCGCGCTCGATTCCTTCCGCGCCATCGAGCGCGACTCGCGCATCGTGCTGCCCGAGGGCCTGCCGCCGATGGCCGCCGGCCTGGTCGGCTACATGTCCTATGACATGGTGCGCCTGATGGAGCGCCTGCCGGACGACAATCCGGACGTGCTCGGCGTGCCCGACGGTCTTTTCCTGCGCCCGACGGTGATGGTCATCTTCGATGCCGTCGACGACATGATCAGCGCCGTCACGCCGGTGCGCCCCGATGCCGGGGTGGATGCGCGCTCGGCCTACGGCATGGCCGGCGAGCGGCTGTCGGATATCGTCGCCGATCTCGACCGCAGCCTGCCCGCCACGCGCGCCACCGAGGCGGCCAGCGAGCCCCTGCCCGAGCCGACATCGAACGTCAGCCGCGCCCGCTATCACGCCATGGTCGAGCAGGCGAAGGACTACATCGCCGCCGGCGATATCTTCCAGGTCGTCCCTTCGCAGCGCTTCGCCGTGCCCTTCACCCTGCCGCCGTTCGCGCTTTATCGCG
This sequence comes from uncultured Rhodospirillaceae bacterium, assembly GCA_964625645.1. Lineage (GTDB taxonomy): Bacteria > Pseudomonadota > Alphaproteobacteria > UBA7887 > UBA7887 > UBA7887. The sequence continues at coordinate 1,243 of CAZVDW010000773.1, read as the reverse complement.
CGCTGCGCCGCCTCAACCCCTCGCCTTTCCTCTTCTTCCTCGACTTCGAGGGCTTCTCGGTGGTCGGCTCGAGCCCGGAGATCCTGGTGCGCCTGCGCGACGGCAAGGTGACCATCCGGCCCATCGCCGGCACCCGTATCCGCGGCGCCAACCGGGCCGAGGACCAGGCTTTGGCCGCGGATCTGCTGGGCGACCCCAAGGAGCTGGCAGAGCACCTCATGCTGCTCGATCTCGGGCGCAACGATGTCGGCCGCGTGGCCAAGATCGGCACGGTCGCCGTCACCGACCGGATGGAGATCGAGTATTACAGCCACGTCATGCACATCGTCTCCAACGTCGAAGGCGAGATCGACGCGGAACACGACGCCATCGACGCCCTGATCGGCGGCTTCCCCGCCGGCACGGTCAGCGGCGCACCCAAGGTGCGGGCGATGGAGATCATCGACGAGCTCGAGCCCGAGCGCCGCGGCATCTACGCCGGCTGCGTCGGCTATTTCGCCGCCGACGGCGCCATGGACACCTGCATCGCGCTGCGCACGGCGGTGGTTAAAGATGGCACCATGTACGTCCAGGCCGGCGGCGGCGTCGTCGCCGACAGCGACCCCGAAGCCGAATACCAGGAGACCCGCAACAAGGCCCGGGCGCTGATCCGGGCGGCGGAAGAAGCGGTGAATTTTGCGAGCGGTCGGCGGGGGTAGGGTCGGCGAGCCTGGGGAGCGCAGTCGCGAAAGTGGTTGAGCGCTGCGCGCTTGCCAAGCCTCCCGCTCTCTCGCTCCCGCATCAAGACTTCAAGAGGGCATGCGGGAGCGAGGGGAGAGAGGCTTGGGTTCCGCGCAGCGGAAGATCGCGCCGGAGGCTGGCGTGGCGCGGGCGTGTGAGGCGATTCGGCTATCAGGTCGGATGTCTTTGTGCGCGACTTGGCGCCCGGCAGTTAGTGGAAATAGATATGGTGTCCCTCTAATTCCCTAAAAATCGCCAATGCGAGAACTGAACAGCCCTGGTGAAAATGCCGAGCCAGATCACCTAAAGGTAAGCTTAAACGCTATAAACAAAATAACAGCCACTATTGCCATAATAACCAGGATCGGATCCATACATCACCTATTCCAGAGAAGTAAAAATTATTTGCAGCTGGCTGACTTTAAGGCCTCCTGCATATCATAATCTAAGGCCTCTGCGACTTCATAACAGGTTCTCGCCCCTTCAATAACTCGGGTGCATAAAGTCGAGGTCACATTTAGCC
>CAZVDW010000772.1:0-1589 GCA_964625645.1 uncultured Rhodospirillaceae bacterium | reverse complement strand
CGGCACTCATATGGAACCCCTGGTGCTGCCGAGTGGATGGGAAATATTTCGTCAAAAGACACAAGGTGAAGTTCGTTACCAGCTGTATCAGAAAATCAAAGAGACAGTCAATCGCGAATGGGCATCCACATAACGACCGTTTCGCTGCGCGCTCAACTTAACGCTCAGTTACCACCGTAGCGCGCCTCTCTTTCGAAACCATGCCGGTTGTCGACATCAAATACCCGCCGCATCAAAGGCTCAAAGAAAGACAGCGCTTCATTATCGTAATCGGGATCAAAACAATTCTGGTCATAATCCTCACAAAAACGAATGGTATCGACGTAACACGGATGATCCTTATAACGGTCCCTCGCGTTGGGATCACCACCTGAAAAGTGTGCGTAGTAATACATCTGGAACAACCCATGATGCTTAACAATCCAATGGATACGTTCGGACACAAAAGGACGCAACACCGCGGCCGCCATTTCTCCATGTGAGTGCGGCGCCAGCATGTCACCCATGTCGTGCAGTAGGGCCGCTACCACCATCTCTTCAGGCTCGCCGGCACGATGCGCTCGACCGGGAACCTTACCGTCACAATGGTGCCGTCGCCGACCACGCTTTGCAGGTCCAACGAGCCGCCATGCATTTCAACGAAGGATTTGGTCAATGGCAGGCCGAGGCCGGTGCCTTCATATTTGCGGCACCGTGACATTGAGGCTGCTAGCTTGAGCGCGCTTGTCGCGCAGCTCCGCCGGGGCTTTTTGGGAAACGTCGATCTTGCTGGCCAGCGCGGCGGAAAATCAATCCGCCAGCAACGAGCCCGGATAGAACGCCACCCCATAGGCGGGGCGGGCGCGGATGCGCGCGTACCATTCGCCGACGCGCGGACGGTCGGCGGTCCACATTTCCGCCATGTCGAGGTCTTCCATGCGCTGCAATAAGGGCGCCATGCAGATATCGGCGATGCTGTAGCATTGGCCGACCAGCCACGGGCCTTCGGCCAAGGCGCTCTCCATTCGCGCCAGCGATTGGTCCAGCTGTGCGAGCGCCATATCGACATCCTCGCGGCTAAAACCGCTGCGGCCCATGCGCCTGAGAAACGGTTTGCGCAAAGGGTTTCGATCGGCGTAGGCGTCGAACTCGTGCACGCTCATCTTCTCGAATTGCGGCAGTTTGATGCGTTGGAAGGTCGGCACGCGGATCGCCATGGACGGGACTTCGTCGATATAGCGCAGCCACACCCGCATCTCGGCGCGCATCATCGCGTCCTCTGGCGCGAGGCGCGGCTGATGCGGATAAACCTCATCGAGGTATTCGCAAATGACCGTCGATTCGATGATCGCCCTGCCGTCATGCACCAGCGTCGGCACGACGCCGTTGGGATTGAGCGCCAGATAGGCCGGCGAAAGATTTTCCTCGCCGGCCAGGTCGACGCGCCGATTGCGCCATTCGAGTTTCTTCTCGGCCAGGCAGATGCGCGCCTTCTGGCTGCATGTCGATTTGTCGAAATTGTAAAGTTCGAGCATCGCAAGAATCCCCTCGGCCATCCCATACCGGCCGCGTGCCGGAGTCGCGGTGATCATGCATGGCCGGGAACGGCC
>CAZVDW010000771.1:0-2111 GCA_964625645.1 uncultured Rhodospirillaceae bacterium | reverse complement strand
CCTTGCCGCCCCATCGACATCGCCCAAACCTCCGATCAAATCACTGACCCAGAGAATCAGACACAGCGACACGCGTCCAGAGCAGACTTCGTCAACGGGCTGCTATGCCAATGTTGGCCGGTGGATAGGCAACATGAAAAGCCGGCCGAACTGGGACTCAGTGAACGAGACCTTCTACGGTTTCGTGGGCTCGGTTAAGGAGCAGCCCTTCACCGGGCTTTAGAGAGGCTCCGGCGTGGCCACGCCAAGCTCGGCGAGGGTGGCGCCGATACGCTCCCAGACCGCCTCGTCGACGGGGATACCGTCGGCTTGACGCTCGGCACGGTTGGCGGCCTCGAAGTCGCCGGGCATCTGCACGGCCGGATCTCCGTCGGCTACCGGGCTGTCGTGCAGGTAGCTGGCGAAGCGCGATAGCGCGTCGGCATACTCGGCCTCGGCGATGAAGGCGCGGGGGTCGATGGCGATGTGGAAGGTGCCGTTGTTGAGGCGCTCGGGGTGGTGGTTGATCGCCGTGCCCGAGCCGCCGAGCAGGCCGGCGAAGAGATCGATCATCACCGCCAGGCCGAAACCCTTGTGGCCGAACAGCATGCCGCCGAGCGGCAGGACGGCGCCGCCGTCGCGCAGGAAGGTCTCGGGGTCGCTGCTCGGCTCGCCGCTGGGGCTGATCAGCGTGCCCTCGGGCAGCAGCGCCTCGCGGTCGCGCGCCTGGCGCACCTTGTTGACCGCGACCTGCGAGGTCGAGACATCGAGCAGCACCGGATGGCCGCCCGGGTTGGGGAAGGCGGCGGCGATCGGGTTCGCGCCCATGCGCCGGCTGACGCCGCCAAAGGGCGCGATCTGCACGCCGCGGCCCTGGCCGTTGCAGAAGGTCAGGCCGACCAGGCCGGCCTGAGCCGCCATCTCGGGGTAGGCGCCGACGCGCCCGACATGCTCCTGGTGGCGCACGGCGACCGCGGCGATGTGACCGTCGCGCGCCTTCTCCATGGCCATCTCCATGCCCCGGGTCGCGGCGACATGGCCGAGGATATTGCCGCCTTCGAGCACCGCCGTGGCCGCTGTCTCCTGCGCCACGGTCAAGGTGGCGTCCGGCACGATCAGGCCGCTGCGCACGCGCTCCACGTAGACGGGAATATGGCGCACGCCGTGGCTGTCATGGCCGACCAGGTTGGCTTCCACCATCAGGCGCGCGATGACAGCCGCGTCGTCGGGCGAAAAGCCCACGGACTCGAAAGTGGCGGCAGACATGGCGCGCAGGGCAGCGGCGGCGAAACGGGGCATCTGGCACTCCTGGAAGCTCGCGGAAGGGAGTCCAGATGTATGCCAGGCATCACGTCCGGAGCAAGTCTCGCGCCTCTCAGCCGCCCCGCCGCAAGCCGACGTCGGTCTCGCAATCGCGCTCGCCGCCGCGCGCGATCCAGATGCTCGCTTGCGGGTCTCCGTCGAGGCTGACAGCCAGGCCGAGGCGGCGCGGGCCGGGCCTGGATGCCGCGCTCAGGCTCTTGCCGGCACTGGCATCCGACAACGTGCCGGTAATGTCATACGTCGTGCCGCCCCGCTGCAAGGCGCCGCCGAGCCTGTCGCCATCGACGGTCATGGCGATGGCGTAGGGCTTGCCGCAGGCATCGCTGGCGCCCTCGGCGCGCCAGACCTCGGCTGCTCCGCCGCCCACGGTGATCGGCGCCGGCACGGCGACAGGCGCCGGTGCCAAGGCAACGGTGCCCGCGCTCTCTGCGGAGGCCGGTGCCGGCGGCTGCGGCAGCGCCGCCATCATCGCTTCAGGCACATCGGCATCGTCGGCCAGGTCAGGTACCAGGACACGACCGGCGACCTCCTTGCGCTCGATCTCGTCCGCGACCTGCATCAAGGCGGCGCTGCGGTGGCTGTAGGAGGGATGGGTGCTGGTGTAGTCGATGCCGGTGGGGTTGCGCGTCGCCATGCGGCGCCAGAAGTTGGGCGCCGTGCGCGTGTCGTAGCCGGCACGCGCGACCATGTAGAGGGCCAGGTAATCGGCCTCGGCCTCGAAATCCACGGAATAGGTCAGGGCACCCTGCTGGGCGCCGAGGCGGGTGAAGTCGCCGCCCGTGTTGACGCCCGCGGCAGCGGCGAGGATG
>CAZVDW010000770.1:0-3370 GCA_964625645.1 uncultured Rhodospirillaceae bacterium | reverse complement strand
TCGCCAAGTACCACATGCGCTCGCCCGAGCGGATGGGCGAGCAGGAGATTCGGCACTACCTGCTGCACATGGTCGAGGAGAAGCGGATCTCGCGTGAGACCTACCGGCAGATCCGCGCCGCGCTGATCTTCCTCTACAGCGTCACGCTCAAGCGACCGATCGAGGTCGAGCACCTGCCGGTTCGGCGCAAGAAAGTGGCGCTCCCGGTCGTCCTGAGCGGCACCGAGGTGCAACGCGTGCTCGACGCGGTCGACAGCCCCAAGTACCGGGCAATCGTCATGACCCTGTACGCCGGAGGCCTGCGCATCTCCGAGGCGTGCCGGTTGCGCCCCGAGGACATCGACTCCAAGCGCATGGTCGTTCACGTTCGTGCCGGCAAAGGAGGCCGAGACCGCTACACCGTGCTCTCCGAGCGCCTGCTCGGGCATCTGCGCGACTACTACCGTGACCAGCGCCCCGACGGCTGGCTCTTCCCCGGCCGCGGTGCCAAGGGGCATGCTTCGCCGGAAACATGTCGCCGCGTCTTTCGCCGCGCGGTTGCCACAGCCGGTATCGCGAAGAAGGTCACGCCGCATGCGCTCAGGCACTGCTTCGCCACGCACCTTCTCGAGAGCGGGACCGACATCTCGGTTGTCCAGGCGCTGCTCGGGCACGGGTCGCTGCGGGCCACCGAGGTCTACACGCACATCAGCGTGGAGCACATCGGCCGGGTCACCAGCCCGCTCGATCTTCTCGGGACTGCGGCAGCGAATCCGCTCGGCTAAACCCAGGCCGATACGTTGGCCCGCCACGACCGGCCTCGCTTCGAGGTCGCCGACGTGGTGCGAGCGCACGGCGCCGACTACAGACGTGCGCACCGCCCGTCGGCGGCCCAAGAGGCGGTGCTCGAGCACATCGCCGAGTGTCGCACCGCTGCTCTGGGTGGCCACCTCGAGCAATGTGACGCCTGCGAGTATCAACGGATCGCCTACAACTCTTGCCGGGATCGGCATTGTCCGAAGTGCCAGAACACGGCGCGCGCCCAGTGGGTCACCGAGCGGCTCGAGCGGCTGTTGCCCGTGCCATACTTCCACGTCGTCTTCACCATCCCCGACCAGCTCAATCCGCTCGCGTTGCGCAACAAGAAGCGCCTGTTCGACATCCTCTTTGCCGCGGCCTCGCAGAGCCTGCTCGCCACCGCTCGTGACGACAGGCACCTCGGCGCCCAGGTCGGCATGACCATGGTCTTGCACACCTGGGGGCAGAACCTGCTCCTTCACCCACACGTCCACTGCGTCGTTACCGGAGGCGGCCTCTCAGCGGATGCGGATCGCTGGATTGCCGCGCGCGAGAACTACCTCGTGCCCGTCAAGGCTCTGGCCAAGCTCTTTCGAGGGAAGTTTCTGGCGGCGCTCGAGCGTGCCCGCGACAACGAGGAACTCGACCTTGCCGGCAGCACCGCCGAGCTGGCCGATCCGCAAGCGTGGCGCCGCTTGAAGAACTCACTGTACGGCAAGGATTGGGTCGTCTACGCCAAGCCACCCTTCGGCGGCACCGAGCAGGTGTTTCGATACCTTGGCGGCTACACCCACCGCATCGCCATCTCCAACCACCGAATCGTCGACTTCGGTGCCGGCAAAGTGACCTTCTCGTGGAAAGATTACGCCGACGGCTGCTGCAAGAAGCTCATGACGTTGGATGCCACCGAGTTTCTCCGGCGCTTTCTCCTGCACGTCTTGCCGAAGGGGTTCGTTCGCATTCGTCACTACGGCCTGCACGCCTCGAGCAACGTGCGCTCGAAGCTCGCCGCCGCGCGCCAACTGCTCGAGCCTCGTGCCCCCTCGTGTAGCTCCGAACCCGAATCGACACAGCCGAGCCCATGGTGGAAGCGCTTCCTCGAGCGCACCGGCATCGACGTCATGGCCTGCCCGTCGTGCACGACCGGAAGGATGCAGCGAATCTGCTCGCTCCTCTATGCCCCGGCACTCCCGCTCGCCGCGAGTAAAGAGCCTTGCCGTATGGATTCATCGTGACCCGTCTCGCCCGCTCCGATCAGCATCGACGACCACCCGAACATCCCTCGGCCGGCATCGCTGTGCTCGCCGCCCGCAAAGATGCCGACACTCCGACCAGGATCGCCCCGACACCCGCCATCCATTGCCGCTCAACGCGCCACCAGCGCGCCGTCTCGACTCCACCACACCCGAACATCCGTCCGACCTCACCGGAACCCGCCCACTGAAATCCCCATACCCGGTTCCTGCATGCGGCTTTCGTTCAACCCGCAAGTTGCCGGCATGCGCTTCGCGACGCCCGCAACCCGCTATGAGTTAACCGGGACTACCTCGGCTGCGGTCTTGAGTTGCTCGTGACGCTTCTCGACGAAGGACTGGTACTTGTAGGTCTGGAGTAGCTCTAGCGGCTCCAAGAGATCGGCGCTGACATTGGTAATCAAGGGAAAGATGCCGTCGGTAGCCGCCGCCTCAGCGATGCGATCGGGGTCCGGCTCAGCCATGGGCTCGTAGACGGTAGTGGTGTGGCGGAGGTAGCGGGTGTTCTTGCCGGGTCGCCCGGGTCCGGCTTGTCTGTGGGTATGGCGAGAGCGCTCGACGATCTGGACGCGCAGGAAGGGGCGAGCGCCGGTACGCTCGAGGACATCGTCGACGGCGGCGACCACCTGCTCTCGCGTCTTGAGCGTACGCCGGCCCGCGCGCTCGCGAAGACGCAGGATCTCGAAGCGAGCGGTATCAATGATGTTTTGGCGCGCCTGCTCGTCGCGCTTCCACTTCAGCGAGCTTCGAAACCATAGGATCCTATAACCCTCTGAGCTTGTCTCGGTAAGCAGGGCGACCTCAAAACAGTCTGCTGGATCGCTCTTGCGCCGCAGTGGCGGTCGCTCCCAGATGAGCTTCCAGGCTACCGGCGCTTGCCCAAGAAGGGCCCGGAAGCGCTGATCTTCCTTGCGCGTACGGGGGAGCACCGTGAGGAAACGCCCACTGGCACGGTCGATGTGGCCCATCTGCTTGCGCGTGCACAGCTTGGAGTCGGCCACGTAGAGGAAGTCGGTCGAGCCGGTAATCCGTAACCGTCCGACGAACGGCACCTGGCGCGGCGGTGAGTCGATCGAGCATGATGGTCTTCGAGGAGGGCCATCATGGCACGATCAATCAAGACTCGGCGTACGCGCGAGGAAGTTTCGCGGATTCTATCGTCCTTTGACAGCTCTGGCTTGAATGCGGCGGCCTATGCGGGCAAGCGGGGTCTGCACCCGGAGACGCTGCGTAGTTGGATCCGGCGTCGTCGCCGAGAGGAGGCCGTTGTGGGTCCGCGCTTGGTTCCGGTCACGTTGCGCGATCTCCCGGACGCCGAGCGATCGCCGTTCGAAGTCGTC
>CAZVDW010000769.1:0-2614 GCA_964625645.1 uncultured Rhodospirillaceae bacterium | reverse complement strand
GCCGAACAGGTTGCTGCCCACCACCACGTCGAACCAGTCCGGATGCTGCACGAAATGCGCCGTCAGAATGTCGATGTGGAACTGGTCGGTGGTGACCTCGGGGTAGGATTCTGCCATGGCTGCCACACGCGAATCCCAATAGGGCATGGTGTGGATGATGCCGTTCGACTTGGTGGCCGAGGTCAGGTGCCTGGCGGGGCGGCTTTGGGCAAGGTCGTAGGCGTAGGCCAGCACCCTATCGACGCCCTTGCGCGTGACCACGCTCTGCTGCATGGCGATCTCTTGCGCCGTGCCCGCGTAGAGCAGGCCGCCGATCTCGGAATATTCGCCCTCGTTGTTCTCGCGCACGATCCAGAAGTCGATGTCGCCGGGCGCGCGGTCGGCCAAGGGCGAGCGCACGCCCTCGAACAGGCGCACCGGGCGCAGATTGACATATTGCTCGAAGCGGCGGCGGATGGGGATCAACAGGCCCCACAGCGAGACATGGTCGGGCACGCCGGGAAAGCCGACGGCGCCGAGGAAGATGGCGTCCGCGTCGGCGATGCGCTCGAGGCCGTCCTCGGGCATCATGCGGCCCGTCGCGGCATAGATCTCGCAGCTCCAATCGTAGGGCTCCCAGATGAAGTCGAGGCCGAACCTGGCGGCCACCGCGTCGAGCACGCGAATGCCTTCGGGCACCACTTCCTTGCCGATGCCGTCGCCCGGAATGACGGCGATGCGATGGCGGCTCATGACGCGGCCGGCTTGCGGGCGCTGACGACGATCGCATCCATGGCGGTTTGCACAGGGTCGCCAAGGGCGCCGGCCAGGGCCTCGGCAAGCGCTGCCTCGGCGACATCGGGATCGGTGCTGCCGCGGGCCCGCAACTCGGTCAGGGTCGGATTGCCGTGTACCAGGCCATGCGCCGCGTCCGCCGCGCTGGTGCGCGCGTCGAGCGCCAGGCGCTCATGCGCCACGTCGGCGAAGCCGGCACCGGCCACCGTCTGCTCGATCGCCGCGATATTGTAATAGCCGAAGGGCACCTTGAAGAATTGCGGCGGATCGCTGGCGAAAAAGCCGTCGATGGTCTCCACGGCAACGCGGATCAGCGGATTGCTCTCGATCGGGCCCCAGGTGTTGAACAGCAGCCTGCCGCCGGGTGCCAGCACGCGCAGGGCCTCGGCCATTCCTTGCGCCTTGTCGGGGAAGAACATGACGCCGAACTGGCAGACCACGGCATCGAAGGCCTCGTCCGGGTAGGGCAGCGCGCTGCCGTCCGCCTGGCCGAAAGTGAGTCCCGGCTTGTCGCCGATCTTGGCTTGCGCGAAAGCCAGCATGTCCTCGCTGATGTCGCTGGCGACCACTGTCGCTTGCGGAAGCGCGGCGCAAAGACGCTCGGTCAGGATGCCCGTGCCGCAGGCGATCTCAAGGATGCGTGCGGGCGCGGCCGCCGCCGTCCGCCGCGTCAGGTCGTCGGCATGGGGCTCGAAGAACATGGGGCCGAGATAGGCGTCGTAGGCTTTGGGGATGGCGCCGTCGAAGGCGGGGGTGTCGGTCATGGCAGGCCTCTATGGGTGCGATCGGCGGCGAGCATAGCCGATATTGCTTGCCCGTGCCGCCCCTGCGTGCTTTGGGAAGGCCATGATGGCACGCGCGCTGATCTGCACCCTCGCCGCCCTGCTTCTGGCCGCCCCGACCCAGGCCGACGAGGCAGCGGTAGCGGCCGGCAAGAAACTGTTCTCGACCCATTGCAGCCCCTGCCATGGCGTCGGTGCGCGTGGTGCCGCCGGACCCAATTTGCGCGACGAGGCGACGCTGCACGGCAATGGCTATGCCGAGATCTTCGAGGTCATCCTCAACGGCGTGAAGGACAAGCCGATGCGGGCTTGGCGCGACCGCCTGAGCCTGCCCGAGATCGAGCATATCTGCGCCTATATCAAGCACCTGCAGGCCAACACCGAAGGCGCGCCCGCAGCGACCAACGAATTGGGCCGCTATCGCATGTAGCGCTGCTGGCCCGGATTGCGCCCCCCGGCGGCGAGGCGTAGCATCGCCAGCGGAGGGAGCCGCATGGTTGAGACGGGGCGGCAAAAGCGTAAGCTCGCCGCAGTCTTGAGCATAGACGTGGTCGCTTACTCGCGCCTCATGCAGGACGACGAGGAGGCGACGCTGGAGAGCCTGCGCTTGACCCGGGCGGCGATCGCGCGCCTGGCCGAACTGCACGACGGCCGCATCGTCAACGCGCCGGGCGACAACATTCTCGCCGAGTTCCCCTCCGCCGTCGAAGCGGTGCGCGCCGCCATCGACATCCAGGACGATGCCGAGGCCCGCAATCAGGCGCTGCCCGAGCAGCGCCGCATGCGCCTTCGCATAGGCGCCAATCTCGGCGACGTGCTGGTCGAGCCAGACGGCACGCTGTACGGCGACGGCGTCAACATCGCCGCGCGCATGGAGGCGCTGGCCGAGCCCGGCGGCATCGTCGTCTCGGCCAAGGTGCACGAGGAGGTCAAGGGCCGCGTCGCGAAAGGCTTCGCCAGCCTCGGCGCGCAGACGGTCAAGAACATCGCCGAGCCGGTGCGTGCCTTTCGCGTCCAGCCTGCGGGCGTCGCCACCAAGGCGCCACGGACCGGGCGCC
>CAZVDW010000768.1:0-4078 GCA_964625645.1 uncultured Rhodospirillaceae bacterium | reverse complement strand
GCGTTTCGATCCCCGGCCACCGCCGCCAATCGCGCGCGTTCAGCCGGGGAAACCTCAAAAACGACATCCGATCTCATGCCAGCAACATAGCACGGATTGGCTTTCCTGGGAATCTTGCGTTAGCGTCTAACCACTAGCGGGACCAGCAAGCCCGCCAGAATGGCGGGAGCGCCTAAGGCAAGGTAGAGGAATGGCAGGACGAGGCGCGGGCTTGCCAGGTTCTGCGCGATATCAACGCAAACCCCCTCGGCGAGCATGACGTTGTAGTTCCAATGCTCGGCTTTGCCCTTGGGCGACAATGCGGTCCCTCTGAGGTGCCGGTTCCCGACTTGCCCGCAGAATTCTGGCCGATCCTATCGTTTCTTGGGGCCCGGTGAAACAACAGCCGAGAGGTCCCGTCCATTTGGCTTCGGGAGCACGGGCCCGATGGCATCATCGAGCGTGTCCTACCCGCAGGACGACTTCTTGGGCTATGCGCGTCAAGTCTGGCAAATTGGTCTAGGTACCAACCTCGCGCAGCCCCGCCCCGGCGCCCGTGTCGGCGAACTGGAGCGCGTGCAGGCGCGCGTAGAGGCCGCCCTTGGCGACGAGCTCTTGGTGGCTGCCGACCTCGACGATGCGGCCCTCGTCCATGACGTAGATGGTATCGGCAGCCACCACGGTGTCCAGGCGGTGCGCGATCACCAAGGTCGTGCGGTCCCGCATCAGGCGCCGGAGTGCTGCCTGGACTTGCGCATCCGATTCGGAATCGAGCGCCGAGGTAGCCTCGTCCAGCAGCAGGATTGGCGCATCCCGGACCATGGCGCGGGCGATCGCAATGCGCTGGCGCTGGCCGCCGGAGAGCTTGAGGCCGTCCTCGCCGACGATCGTCTGATAGCCGTCCGCCAACGCCTCGATGAAATCGTGCGCGTCCGCGGCCCTCGCGGCGGCGACGATCTCCGCTTGCGCGGCGCCGGGACGGCCATAGGCGATGTTGGCCAGGACCGTATCGTCGAAGAGCGTCGCCTCTTGGCTGACCAGCGCGATCGCCTGGCGGAGCGAGCTGAGCGTCACCCCGCGTACCTCCTGGCCGTCGATGCCGATGGTCCCGCCGCTGGCGTCGTAGAAGCGGGGGATCAGGTTAAGGAGCGTCGATTTGCCGGCCCCGGACGGCCCAACCAGAGCCACGGTGGCACCGGCGGGCACCGTCATCGAGACCTCCTCGAGGGCCGGCAGCTCGTCGCCGTAACTGAAGGAGACGTTCTCCAGTCGAATTTCGCCGCCGCCGACTGCCAGCGCACGCGCGTCCGCCGTCTCGCGGATCTCGGGCCGGACGTCCAACATGGCGAAGACCCGCTCGGCCGCCGCCAGGCCTTCGTGCAGGGCGTTGTGCAGCTTGGCCAAGCCCTTGATCGGCTGGTAGGCCATCAACAGGGCACCGAGGAAGGAGGTGAAGGCGCCGAGCGTGATCTCGCCCGCCTGCGCCTGCCAGCCGCCATAGAGGATCGCCACGGCGACGGCGATGCCGCTCAAGCTCTCCATGATCGGACTTGCCGCCGCCCGGGTCCTGAGGCCACGCATCAGCGCCTTCAGCCGTTTCCGGATCGCCGCTTCGGCGCGAGTCGTCTCATGCGCCTCCATGCCATAGGCCTTGACGAGGCGCGCGCCCTCGAAGGTCTCGGCCAGGTGGCGGGCGAGATCCCCGGTCGCGATCTGGGTGCGGCTGACGGCGCGGCGCATCCGCCGACCCAGTAAGCGCATGGCGATGCCCGCCGAGGGCAGGATCACCAGGCTCGCCAGCGCCAGCTTCCAGTCCTGTACGAACATCACCGCGACCAGGGCCAGCACCGTCAGGCCGTCTTTGAGGATTCCGGTGATGGCGCGGGAGACCGCGTTGCGCAGCAGGCCGGCGTCGTAGAGGAAGCTGGAGATCAGCTTGCCGGTGTGGACCCGGTGCAGGTAGGCGAGGTCAGCCGCGATCAAGTGGCGGTACATCCTGAGCTGGATATCGGCGATGACGCCCTGGCCCACGGCTGCCATCAGAACTTGTTGGAAATAGCCGGCCGCCCCTCTGAGGAGGGCGATAGCGATCACCGCCAGCGGCAGCAGCCAAAGCATGCTCCGCGAGCCAGCGATGAAGATCTCGTCGATCGCCGGTTGCAACAGCCAGGCGTTGGCCCCGGTCCCAGCCGCGACCACGAGCATCGCCAAGGCGGCCAGTCCCAGCTTGCCGGCATAGGCCCAGACGTGCTCGACGACGAGGCGGCGCAGCAATGGCCAACTCGATTGCGGCGATGCCTCGGGGCTCTGGCTGGGGCTCATCAAGCGACGGATCCGCGCCGGTTTCGTTGCGCCAAGGTACCATAGCGGCGGAATCGGCGGCAATCAGGCGCGCTTCGGGGAAGACGATAGCGGCTGTCGCCGCCAACGCCTATCGGAATGCCGCGATGACGGCCTGCCAGGCGCGCAGGAAGCGCGCCTTGTCGTCGAAGTGGATGCTCATCCAGAACTGCCGCGCGCCGGCCTCGATGGCGTCATTCAGCTTGGCGACGCAATCATCGACCGTGCCGGCGACGGCGAAGCGCTCGGCGAGGTAGTCGGTGAGGCCCAGCTCGTCAATCAGCTCGCGGTTGCTGCTGTCCGGCTTGTCGTGCTGGTCGGAACGGTAGCGCTCCCCCAGCGCCACGACCCGGTCGTGCAGCTCGGCCGGGATGTGCTTGCCCTCGGTCGTGAAGCGGCTCAAGTGGCTGCCGGCGGAGGCCAGGGTCATGGCGATTTCGTCGATCGCCAGGCGGCGGTCGTCGCGGATGTTGGTGAGCGGCAGCCACCACATGTCGACGTCTTCCAGCCGGCGGCCCGCGGCCTCGGCGCCGCGTTCCACCTGAGCGATCGAATCCCGGACGATCTCGGGCGTCAGGCCGGTGTTGATGATGACGCCGTCGGCGATCTCGCCGGCGAGATGCAGCATCTTCGGGCCTGAGGCGGCGAGATAGATCGGCACCTTCTTCTGCCGCCAGGTCAGGCCGACCGGCCGGCCCTGCCATTCGGAGGACCCGGTTTCCAAGAGCTCGCGGACGGTCGTAACATAGGCACGAAGGCGCGCCCGCGTCGCCGGGCGCAAGCCCAGGTTCAAGACGGCGCTGTCGCCGGTGCCGATGCCCAGCATGGTCCGCCCCGGCGCCAGCTCATCGAGCGTCGCCGCGGCCCCGGCGGCGATCGCCGGGTGGCGCGTCAACGGGTTGATGACCCGGGGTCCGAGCCGCACCTTCTCTGTGTGCGCCGCGCAGAGCGCCAGGCACATGTAGACGTCCCGGTAGAGGGATTGGGAATCGGCGATGCCGACGATGTCGAAGCCGACCTCTTCGGCGATTTGTGCCCATTCGAGTGTGTCTCGGGCCGCGTTCGGCAGGTAGTTGACGCCGAACCGGATCGGCCTCGACGGATCTTTCGTCATCTCTCCCGTCCCTTGCCTATTGCTTGGCCAGCATGCGCCGCTCCATCCGGCTCAAGAGCCGCACCAGCGGCCACAGCATGGCCAGATAGACCAGTGCGGCGATGATCAGCGGTGTCGGATTGTAGGTGATCCCCTGCGACACCCGGGCCATGCGCAACAGCTCCGGCAGGGCGACGACGCTGGCCAGAGCAGTGAACTTGATGACCTCGAGCGTGTTGCTGGTGAGGTCCGGCGCCACGTTGCGCGCGGCCTGCGGCAGGATGACGTAGGCCATCGTCTGCAGGCCGTTGAGCCCGGTCGAGCGCGCCGCCTCCCACTGGCCGCGACCGACGCTTTCGATGCCGGCGCGGAAGATCTCGCCGTAGTAGCTCGAGGTGTTCAGCAGGAAGGCGATCAGCACGGCGACGAAGTTCGGCACCTCCACGCCCAAGAACGGCAAGCCATAGAACACCAGGATCAACAGCACGAGCGGCGGGAAGGCACGAAAGAAGTCGACATAGGCGATCAGCAGCCAGTTGAGCCAGCGGATATGGAAACTGTAGGTGACGGCGACCGCGAGCCCGCCGAGGACGCCGAGCGGCACCACCACGAGGCAGAGCCGGATCGTCATCCAGAAGCCCTGCAGCAACAACGGATAGACCTTGA
>CAZVDW010000767.1:0-4843 GCA_964625645.1 uncultured Rhodospirillaceae bacterium | reverse complement strand
ATCGTTATAGGAATCGCCGACCGCGACGGTACGGAAATTCAGCGCCTGGAAGGCCTGCACCGCCTGGCGCTTGGGATCAGCCTGGCGCAGCCGGTAGCCATCGAGGGTGCCGGCCCCGTCGAAGGTCAGGTGATGACACATCAGCAAGGGATGGCCGAGCTTGGCGATCAGCGGCTGCGCCAGCTCATAGAAGGTGTCCGACAGCACCGCCACCTGGCAACGCTCGCGCAGCCAATCGACGAACTCTCGCGCACCCTCCAGCAGATCGAGCGATGCCGCGACGGTGCGCAGGTCCTCGAACCCCAAGCCGTGCTCGCGCAGCACCGACAGGCGGTATCGCATGAGGACGTCGTAATCGGGCTCGTCGCGGGTGGTGCGGCGCAAGGCATCAATGCCGGTGCAGTCAGCCAGCCCAATCCAGATTTCGGGCGTCAGCACGCCCTCCATGTCGAGGCAGGCAATGAACACCGGCACGTTCCTCCGCAAGCGAGTCGGCGGAATTTCTATCAGGCTTGCGCGGTTTCGGCAGCCACGAAATGAAAGCCCGGGATGATGCCGACCGGGGCGGCGACGCTTCGGCGCATCCTCTCGTCCAGCATATCCGGCGTCTCGAAGGCCAGCCGCCGCATGCCGTGCGCGGCGAGGAAGTCGTCGAGCTGCTCCGGCGTCAGGCCGAACTGCAAGGTCTCTCCGCCCTTGTCGAGCTCGTCGCGCAGGGTCGCGAAATCCTCGTCGGCATAGACCGAGCGCGCCAGGAAGGTGAAAACGAAGCGGCTGCCTTTCGGCGCCTGCTCGCGGACCAGGGCGAAGATCGGCTCGACTTCCTCTGGGGTGAGATATTCCATGACCCCTTCGGCCACGAAGACCGTAGGCAAAGTCGGGTCGTAGCCGGCGTCGGCGAGACGCTCGCGCACGGTCTCGCGGCTGAAGTCGATGCCGACGCGGCGCACGCCATCCGGCACCCCAGCGCCGTCGGCAAGCACCCGGTTGCGGAAGGCAATGACGTCGCTCTGATCCACTTCAAATACCGGAATGCGGCCGAGCAATTCGGCCAGCCGCAGCGACAGCGTGTCGCAGCCGGCGCCGAAGATCACCAACTGGCGCATGCCCGCCGCCAGCGCATCGCGCACGGCGCCCTCGATCCATGGCTTGCGGTAGACCACATGGGTGATCAGGCCGGCCATGTCCTCTTCCCAGTCGGCGATGAAGGCGGCGCGGACTTTGGCATCCTCGAGGGTTGCAAGCACGGGGCCCGCCTCCGCCGAGATTGCCGTCGCGAAACGCTCGGCAAACGGGTCATGGAAAGCCGCCGCGTAAACCGGATCCTTGCCGACCACGGCGCAGGCCGTGGAAATGAGCATGGCACTTTTGCTGACCGGACTGTCGTCCGGCTGCCCGATACCTCTGACCGCCACAGGAACTACTCTCCGCTCAAGGTGACAGACATGTCTTGTGGCGGCGAGGCATAGAAGAAGCGCGACGACCCCATGACATCGACGTGACGGAAGAGAAACGTCGCATAGTGCAATTCGATGCTGCCAAGGCCGGCCGCCGCGAGCGCCCCGCCAAATCCCGGCTTACCGCCAAGCGCCGCCAGGCGGTCGCCCAACTCGGCTGCGATCAGCTCGGCATCGGAGGGCACATATTCGCGAGGGTCGGCGCCAAGCGCAATGTTGCCGACTTCCCACTCACCGGGCTCTTCCCGCGCCTGCTCGCTGGCCAGCAGATAGGCGCGCAACAGCTCCCCCACTGACGCCGGGACCTGCAGCTCCAACGCCAGCATGGGCCGGTAGTCGAACAGCGTGTCGGGGGTCAGCTTGGGCTCGTAGTCCGGGAAGGCTTCCTCGAGCGTCGGCGCCGTCTCGTGCTGGTCCGAAGCCTGGGCCGGCAAGAGGAAGAACAAACAGGCCGCGACGAAAATGAGAATACGCATGGCAACCTCCATGCCCTTTATGTGGTCAGCCGACGGCACCGATCAACCCGCCTATGTCATGGTCGAGCTGTGTCACTGTGACTATCCTCCTTTGACGGCCTCTCCGGAATGTCCAGGCCAGCCTTCCGCAACCCAGCGAACATGCTGTCCAGATGGGCGAACTCGCGATCGGGATCGAGCGGCGAATGCTCGCCAACCGCAGTGGCAACCGAGAAAGCGGGTTTTCGCCGCAGCACCTCGGCATAGGCTGATCGTGCCTCCTCCACCCGTCCGAGATGGCCTAACAGCGCCGCCCGGTTGATGGAGGGCCACGGGCCCGCATTGGCACACCGACAGGCGCAGTCGACATCCGCGTAGGCGGCTTCGAAATCGCCAAGCTGAAGGCGGGCGACACCGCGAATGTTCTGCACCCCCCACAGCCAGGGCTCGCCGCGACTTACCGCCTCTGCCTTGTCGGCAGCCGCGATAGCCTCCTCAGCATGTCCGCCCCAGCCATAGGTCATCGCCAGGCCCCAATAGGCCAAGGCAAAATTGGCATCGATCTCGATGGCGCTGCGGATTTCGGCTTCGGCGTGCTCATAATCGTTCATGAAAGACAATACGCGGCCCAGGGCGAAATGCGCCATCGGCTCCCTATCGTCCAACGCCAGGGCGGCGCGGGCCATGTCGTAAGTGCGATGGGTGCTTTCCTTGCGCGCCGGATCATATCCCGTGGAAATGTCGGTGAAGTGGGAATAGGCGATGGCGGCCTGGGCGGGGGCGAAGGCGGGGTCTCGCGTCGCGGCATGAGCGAAATAGCGCCGGGCACGATTCGAGGCCTCGGGGGTGAAACGGAAGAAATGCCACAGACCCAGCTGATAGGCTTTCCAGACACCAAGGCTTTCGAAGGGCGTCCGTTGCGCGAGCTCGCGCTCGGCTCGACCGAGCGCCGTCCTGAGCGGAGGCAGCACAGTGGAGATGATCTCGTCTTCGGCAGCCAGCGGCTCCCCGACCGCGAGGTCCCAGCGCCCGGACCAGAGATGGACGCCGCTGTCGCGCAGGTACAAGCGCACGACGACGCGCAGGCGGTCGCGATACCGGCGCAAGCTACCACCGAGAGCATAGCCGTCGCCATGGCCACCCGGCTTGCCGAGTGAGACACGCAACCATCGCAAAGGGGTGAGCGCGGTCGCCAAATCCTCGCCGAGCAGCCAGGAAAGCGCCGCCAGCGCGTCGTCTTCGCAGCTGACGGCGAATGGCTCTATCAGGAGCGTCGCGGCATCGCTCTCGGGCTTGTCGGCAGGATGCTGCGATGCTCCGGCGCCGAACCGCGGAACATAGCTGCCTACGGGAAGCGCGATCTTGACCGGGTCGGCTCGCCCACGGCCATGATAATATTCGTTCAGACGACGCCTGAGCCGGCTTGCCTCCACGCGCACCAGGGCGCTGTTCCTCGGGTCGAATGACTCGTCGCGTCCGAACACTTCGGTCGCGATGGTGAATTCCTTGAGGCGGTCAGCACGGCCAGCCAGCGTTTCGATGACGACGAAACGCAGGAATTGGCGCATGCGCCGCGATCTGGCGAAATCGCCGCTCGCCAGGATCCTGCTCAGTTGTGCCAGCACCGCGTCATGCCCCAACGCGTCATGGCAAGCCGCAATGCCAGGGTGCTCGGTCATGGAGCGGCCCTCACGGACAGGTTACCGTTTCACCTCGCTCGCGCCCGTTTGCCTCAAGTATACGCCGATTGCGCGCCTTGCGAAGCCGTCGATGCAAGGACCTTGAAACCGTTTCAAACTGCTGCGCCAGCGCCAGCACGTGCATGCTGTGGGGAAACGAATGGCTGAGTCAAAGCCGCCAACCCGACAGGAGATCGCAAACCATGGCAAGCACCTTAATTTTCCGCGGTTGTTTCGCCGCTGCCGCATTGACATTCGCATATGCCGCGCTGCTTCAACCCGCCAACGCCGGCGAGACGGTGAGCATGAAGAGCGGCCAGTATTACATTCAGGACCATGCCGGCAGCTTCGAGATGGGAGAGGGACACACCATCATTTTCGCGCGCTGGTACGGCACCCAGGTAAACCAAGACGCCGGCTCGGCCATGCACCATGCCAGGCTCGATTGCACGGGCATGATCGACGCGCGGCCCGATGGCTGGGATGCCAACGGCTATTGCATGCATACCGATCGCGACGGCGATCAATGGGTCGGCAAGTGGCGTAACGGCTCGTCGATGGATAGCGGAGCCTACGAGGTTTTCCGTGGCGTCAGCGGCAAGTATGTCGGCGCCAGCGGCGGCGGCACGGTGACAAGCTGCACGGATCTGGTTGCCGGTCCGCGCGCCAACATGGTTTGCGACGTGGACGGCGAGATCGTCCTCCAGTGAGGGCTAGCCGATGGCGCCGATCAACCGCGGGAACCACAGCACCAGCGCCGGACTGAGGCTGGCAAGCACGATCGCCACCAGGTGACTGGCGAGAAACCCTTGATCGCGGCCTATGTGGCGCTCCAGGAGCTGAAGGCGCATGCGCCGGACCATTTGGCGATCGCCGCCGCCCCCTCGCGCGCCGAGCTGGAGCTGATCGCCTTCCCCGGCGCGCCACCGATCAGTCGGCGAGCATGGTCAATGCGGCTTGGCGCTCTCCCGGCTTCAATTTCAGAAACAGTGCCCGGGCCTTCTTGATGTCCCGCTCGGAGCCGGACTCGCCGGCCGCCTTCAGGGCGACAGTCGTCGGATGATCCGCACCGCAGATGAAAGCCAGAGCACTCGCCAAGCGTGCCATGGCTGCACGGTCGATCTTTACCTCTTTCATTCGGGCCTCCAAACATCAGCCGATTTCGTCGCGTCGATAGAGCTCATACCAAGCTGCATTGATCAGGGCCGCCGGCAAAAGGAAGCTCGAATCCAGAAATAGGCCCTAGCCAATA
>CAZVDW010000766.1:0-7258 GCA_964625645.1 uncultured Rhodospirillaceae bacterium | reverse complement strand
GCGCGGCGAGGGCGGCTATCTCACCAACGGCGAGGGCGAGCGCTTCATGGAGCGCTATGCGCCGTCGGCCAAGGACCTCGCCAGCCGCGACGTGGTCAGCCGCTCGATGACCGTCGAGATTCGCGAGGGCCGTGGCGTCGGCGCCGAGGCCGACCACATCCACCTGCATCTGGAGCACCTGGATGCGGAGCTGATCAACCTGCGCCTGCCCGGCATCGCCGAGACCGCGCGCATCTTCGCCGGCGTCGACCTGACCCGCGAGCCGATCCCGGTGCTGCCGACCTGCCACTACAACATGGGCGGCATTCCGACCAACTATCACGGCGAGGCGGTGACCTTGCGCGACGGCGACCCGGACGCGGTGGTGCCCGGGCTGATGGCGATCGGCGAGGCGGCTTGTGTCTCGGTGCACGGCGCCAATCGCCTCGGCTCCAACTCGCTGCTCGATCTCGTGGTGTTCGGACGCGCCGCGGCCAACCGCGCCGCCGAGCTGGTGCGCCCCGGCGAAGCCC
This sequence comes from uncultured Rhodospirillaceae bacterium, assembly GCA_964625645.1. Lineage (GTDB taxonomy): Bacteria > Pseudomonadota > Alphaproteobacteria > UBA7887 > UBA7887 > UBA7887. The sequence continues at coordinate 6,746 of CAZVDW010000766.1, read as the reverse complement.
ACAAGGATATGCCGACAAGCGCCGGCGAGAACGCCATCGCACGGCTGGACAAATGGCGCCACGCCAAGGGCGGCACGCGCACCGCCGCCATGCGCCTCGAGATGCAGCGCATCATGCAAAACCATTGCGCCGTCTTCCGCACCGGCGAAGTGCTCGAGGAGGGCGTGCAGAAGCTCGGCAAGGTCTGGGGCGGGCTCGACGACATCGGCGTCGCCGACCGCTCGCTGGTCTGGAACTCGGACCTGGTCGAGACCCTGGAGCTGGAAAACCTCATGGCCCAGGCCGTGGTCGCCGTCACCGGCGCCGCCAACCGCACCGAAAGCCGCGGCGCCCATGCCCGCGAGGACTATGCCGAGCGCGACGACGAGGACTGGCTCAAGCACACCATCGCCTGGCTCGGCGACGACGGCAAGCCCCGCCTCGACTACCGCCCCGTCCACCTCAACACCCTGACCAACGAGGTCCAGCCCATCCCGCCCAAGGCGCGGGTGTACTAGGCTGCTATGCGCAAGGGCGGCAGTGCGATCTCTATTAGGCCATTGGATGAATGGACTGTGAACGAACGATCTTCACCAAACACGCCCTGCGACGCATGCAGCAACGGCAAATACCACCGTCCGCTGTTTTGGACGTCATCGAACGTGGCGAGATCATCGAAGAGCGCGTAGATGAGGGTGATAAGGTATTCACATTACTCGGCTTCTCATCAGGGCGGGCCTTGCACATTGTTGTTTGCCGCACCCCCCCATCGCGTGACTGTATCGTGAAGACGGCTTACGATCCCTATCCTGAACAATGGAGAGCCGGATTTCGGCGTCGAAAGTGATGCGGTGTATCGTTTGCGGCAGTAATGCCATCGAGTCAGGGCACGCGACCTATGTTGTCGAGCGCGACGGCGTGGTGGCCGTTGTGCGTCTCGTGCCTGCTGACGTTTGTGCGCAGTGCGGCGAGGAATATTTTGAGTCTGAGACGGCGCAAGCTGCGTACGACCAGGCCGAGCATTTGCTGGCCGGCGGCGACGAGGTTGCCGTAACCACTTTCGCCGCGTGAGCGCACGGGCAGTCCGAAAGGCTTGAGCGATGGCAGAATTCACTCTCCCGAAGAACTCCAAGGTCGGTGCCGGCGAGACGCACAAGGCGGCGGCGGGGGCGACGAATGTGCGCACCTTCGCGATCTATCGCTGGAACCCGGACGACGAGGACAATCCACGCGTCGACCGTTACGAGGTCGATCTCGACACCTGCGGGCCGATGGTTCTCGACGCCCTCATCAAGATCAAGAACGAGATCGATTCGACCCTGACCTTCCGGCGGTCCTGCCGCGAGGGGGTCTGCGGCTCCTGCGCCATGAACATAGACGGCACCAATACGCTAGCCTGCACCAAGTTCATCGACGAGGTCGACGGCGAGGTGCCGGTCTATCCCCTGCCGCACATGCCGGTGGTCAAGGACCTGGTGCCCGACCTCAACCATGTCTATGCACAATATGCCTCGGTCGAGCCCTGGCTGCAGTCGGAGACCCCGGCGCCGCCCGACGGCGAGCGCCTGCAAAGCCCCGAGGAGCGCGAGAAGCTCGACGGGCTCTACGAATGCATCCTCTGCTTCTGCTGCTCCACCAGCTGCCCCGGCTACTGGTGGAACGGCGAGCGCTATCTCGGCCCGGCGGTGCTGTTGCAGGCCTATCGCTGGCTCGCCGACAGCCGCGACGAGGCGGCGGGCGAGCGGCTCGATGGGCTCGAGGATCCCTTCAAGCTCTACCGCTGCCATACCATCATGAACTGCACCAAGACCTGCCCCAAAAGCCTCAATCCGGGCCAGGCCATCGGCGAGATCAAGAAACTGATGGTCGAGCGCAGATAAAATGATGTGGCTTCTTCTCGGCGTCGGCCTGCTGTTGTTGCTGGTCGGCGGCGAGCTGCTGGTGCGCGGCGCCGTCGGCCTGGCGCGGGGCTGGCGCGTCTCGCCCCTGGTGATCGGCCTGACCGTGGTAGCCTTCGGCACCTCGGCGCCCGAGTTCGTGGTCAGCCTCAACGCGGCGCTCGGCGGCCACCCCGACATCGTGCTCGGCAACGTGGTCGGCTCCAACATCGCCAACGTGCTGGCCATGATCGGCGTCGCGGCGCTGCTCGCGCCCATCCTCATCGACGGCAGGACGGTGCGCCGCGACGCCACCATCCTGCTGCTCGTGAGCCTGATCTTCGTCGGGCTTTGCCTGCGCGGCAGCATCGACTGGCCGATAGGTTTGGCCATGGTGGCCTCGCTGGCCGCCTATACGGTGTGGTCGTTCTGGGCCGCGCGCCGGGCCGCGGCGCCGGCCATCGCCGAGCTTGGCGGCGAGATCGAGGAAGCGCCGTCGAAGCCCTGGCTGGCCATGGCGTTCACCGTCGCCGGCATTGCCGGCGTCGTCGTCGGCGCCGACCTGCTGATCGACGGCGCCGTCGAGGTGGCGCGCCTGGCCGGGCTGTCGGAAGCCGTGATCGGCCTCAGCCTGGTCGCCTTCGGCACCTCGCTGCCGGAGATCGCCACCGCCGGCATGGCCGCCTGGCGCGGCCACAGCGACCTCGCCATCGGCAACGCGCTGGGCTCGAACCTGTTCAATATCCTCGCCATTGCCGGCATCACGGCTCTGGTGGTGCCGCTGCCCGTGGCCGCCGAGCTGCTCGCCTTCGACCTCTGGGTGATGCTGGCGGTGACCGTGGGCCTGCTGCTGCTGTTGAGCGTCGGCCGGCGCATCGGCCGCCTCGAAGGCGCGGTGCTGGTCGCCGGCTACGCCCTCTACATCACCTTCATCACCAGCGGCGGCATAATCTAGATCATGGGCAGATGGCCCGCTTCTGCGCTATCCTGCCTTTCTTTGTGACATGGGTGGGAGAAACGTCATGCGTGGATTGACCCTTATCATCGTCCTGGCGATCGGCTTGGGCGCCGGTTATTACGGCCGCACGCTGCGGCCGGCGGAGGCGCCGAGCGGCGCTGAGGTTGCCACAACCGCACCGGCACCGGCGGCCGACAGCGGCCTAGGCGATACGGTGCGCTGGAAGATGGCCAGCTCCTTCGCCGCGACCATGCCGATCCTCGGCCCCTCGATCGAGGCCTTCATCGACAACGTCGACACCACCTCCGGCGGCAACATGAAGATCAAGTTCTTCGATCCCGGCGCCCTGGTGCCGCCGCTCGAGGTGTTCGGCGCGGTTGCCTCGGGCTCGGTCGATATGGGCTATTCCACGCCCGGCTTCTGGGCCGGCAAGGAAGCGGCCCTGCAACTGTTCAGCGCCGTGCCCTTCGGGCCGGCTTCCGCCGAATACATGGCCTGGTTCTATTTCGGCGGCGGCAAGGCCGAGTTCGAGGCGATCTACGCCAAGCACAACATCAAGGGCCATCTCTGCGGCCTCTTCGCGCCCGAGGCCTCGGGCTGGTTCCGCGAGGAGATCACCAGCGCCGACGACCTCAAGGGCCTCAAGATGCGCTTCTTCGGCCTCGGCGCCCGCGCCATGGAGAAGCTCGGCGTCTCGACCCAGCTCATCGCGCCAGGCGACATCTTCCCGGCGCTGGAGCTCGGCACCATCGACGCCACCGAGCTGGCCAGCCCGGCCATCGACAAGAATCTCGGCTTCTATCAGATAGCCAAGCACTATTACTTCCCGGGCTGGCACCAGCAATCCACCTGGGTCGAGCTGATCGTCAACATGGACCGCTGGAACGCGCTCAATGATCGCCAGAAGCGCATCTTCGAGGTTTCCTGCGGCGACATGGTGCGCCGGACCATCGCCCAGGGCGAGGCCGAACAGGTGCCGGCGCTGGAATTCCTCGAAGGCGAAGGCGTGATCCTGCACGAATGGTCGCCGGAGATGCTGAGCCTGTTCGAAAGCGCCTGGAACGAGGTCGCGATAGAGGAAGCGGCCAAGGACGCCACCTTCGCCGGCGCCTGGAAATCGCTCAGCGACTTCCGCACCCGCTATGCCACTTGGCGCCAGCTCGGCTATCTGAAATAAACACCCCGCCTGGAACCCCAAGGAAAGAGAGCCATGACCACGACGCTGCACCATTACATCAACGGCCAGAAGGTGGCCGGCACCAGCGGCCGCCTCGGCGACGTCTTCAACCCGGCCACGGGCGAGGCGGAGAAACAAGTGCCGCTGGCCGACAACGCCGATGTGAACGAGGCGGTGGCAGCGGCGAAGGCGGCACTGCCCGGCTGGGCAGCGACCACGCCGATCACGCGGGCGCGCTGCATGTTCCGCCTCAAGACTTTGATCGAGGACAATATGGGCGAGCTCGCCGAGCTGGTCGGCAGCGAGCACGGCAAAACCATTCCCGACGCCAAGGGCTCGATCACCCGCGGCCTCGAAGTGGTCGAGTTCGCCTGCGGCATTCCCCATCTGCTCAAGGGCGAATACACCGAAGCCGTCGGCACGGGCGTCGACAGCTTCTCCGTGCGCCAGCCGGTCGGCGTCTGCGCCGGCATCACGCCGTTCAACTTCCCGGCCATGATCCCGCTGTGGATGGCGCCGCTGGCGGTGGCCTGCGGCAACACCTTCATTCTCAAGCCCTCCGAGCGCGATCCCTCGTGCCCGCTCAGGCTGGCCGAGTTGTTCAGCGAGGCCGGCGTGCCCGATGGCGTGATGAACGTCCTGAACGGCGACAAGGACGCGGTGAACGCGCTGCTCTGCCATCCGGACGTGGCAGCGATCAGCTTCGTCGGCTCGACGCCCATCGCGCAGACCGTCTATGGCACGGCCGCCGCCGCGGGCAAGCGCGTGCAAGCCTTGGGCGGGGCCAAGAACCACATGGTGGTGATGCCCGACGCCGATCTCGACCAGGCCACGGACGCCCTGATGGGCGCGGCTTACGGCTCGGCCGGCGAGCGCTGCATGGCGGTCTCGGTGGCGGTCGCCGTCGGCGGCACCGCCGAGCCCCTGATCGAGCGCCTCAAGCCGCGTATCGAGAGCCTGCGCATCGGCCCCTACAACGACGCCGATGCCGATATGGGTCCGATCGTCACGGCCCAGGCGCAGCAGCGCATTCGCGGCCTCATCGATTCCGGCGTGGCCCAGGGCGCGGACCTCGTGGTCGACGGCCGCGACTACACCCTGCAGGGCTACGAGAACGGCTACTTCATGGGCGGCACCCTGTTCGACAAGGTGACCCCGGAGATGGACATCTACCAGGAAGAGATCTTCGGCCCCGTGCTGTCGGTGGTACGCACCGACGACTACGAGGGCGCGCTTAACCTCGTGCGTGAGAACGCCTACGGCAACGGCACCGCCATCTTCACCCGCGACGGCGATGCGGCGCGCGACTTCGTAAGCCGCGCCAATATCGGCATGGTCGGCGTCAACGTGCCGATCCCGGTGCCCGTGGCCTATCACAGTTTCGGCGGCTGGAAGGCGTCGAAGTTCGGCGACCACAACACCCACGGCATGGACGGGGTGCGCTTCTATACCCAGCTCAAGACCGTGACCGCGCGCTGGCCGAGCGGCATTCGCGAAGGCGTCGAATACACCATCCCGACGCTGCAGTAGTCTTCCGATGGCGGATGGGCCCATCGCCGCCTACCGGCGACGGGTCGCCGCCGAGCACCAGCACCCGGACCCGGCGCAGGAGCTGGCGGCGGAGATGCTGCAGGCCCTGCATGGGCGGCTGCGCCATTGGCAGCCGACCCAGCGCGGCGGCTGGCGCGACCGCCTAGGGCTTGGCGGCGGCACAGACAAGCGGCCGCCGCCGCGCGGCCTCTACCTCTATGGCGGGGTGGGCCGCGGCAAGACCATGCTCATGGACTTGTTCTACGACAGCGCCCCGGTGGAACGCCGCCGGCGCACCCATTTCCACGCCTTCATGCAGGATGTGCACGCCGAGATCCACCGCTGGCGCGAGGCGGGGCGCGAGAGCGGCCGCCACCGGGCGGCGGATCCCATCCCGCCGCTCGCCGTGGCGCTGGCCGACAAGGCCTGGCTGCTCTGCTTCGACGAGTTCGAGGTGCGCGACATCACCGATGCGATGATCCTCGGCCGGCTTTTCGCCGCCTTGCTGGAAGCCGGGGTGGTGGTGGTCGCCACCTCCAACCGGCCGCCGCGCGAGCTTTATCTCGACGGTTTGCAGCGCGACAGCTTTCTGCCCTTCATCGATCTGATCGAAGAGCGATTCGATATCCTTCATCTCGACGGCCCGACCGACTACCGCCTTGCCGGCATGGCCGAGGCGGAAGTTTATTTCAGCCCTCTCGATGGGGAGGCCGAGAACGCCCTCGACGATGCCTTCGCGCGGCTTGCCGGCGGCGCCCGCAGCGTGCCGGAGACCCTGCTGGTGCAGGGCCGCGAGGTCGTCGTGCCGGCGGCCAATCGCGGTATCGCCCGCTTCGCCTTCGCCGATCTTTGCGAGCAGCCCCTCGGTGCCGCGGACTATCTCGCCATCGCCAGCCATTTCCACACCGTGGTGCTGTCCGGCGTGCCCGTGATGGCGCCCGAGCAGCGCAACGAAGCGCACCGCCTGGCCACCCTGGTCGACATTCTTTACGACCACAACGTCAAGCTTCTGCTCAGCGCCGACGGCCCGCCGGAAGCGCTCTACCCGCACGGCACGGGCGCTTTCGAGTTCCGCCGCACCGCCTCGCGCCTGGTCGAGATGCAAAGCGAAGCCTACCTCGCCGCACCCCATCGCCCTGCCTAAGCTTGCGCCCGGGCCATGTTTGGCGCTATGAAGCCCCCGCTTTTCGGCGCCGGAACATAAAGGAGAATTCGCCATGGCTCG
>CAZVDW010000765.1:0-8335 GCA_964625645.1 uncultured Rhodospirillaceae bacterium | reverse complement strand
GATTTGAGGGCAAAAGCAATGCAAACAGCAACACAAAACGGCCAGATGGCGGCCATTACAGCGCAAGTTCGACAGGTTTACGCCTTGTTGGTGCACGATATTGAACGCGCGTGCGGGGCTGCGGGCAACCTGAGCCAATGGTCAAAGGTCATGGATGACCAGGGTGAATCGAACGTCGTGACGGGTAGTTTCCGTTGCGCGTCATACGGCCTCACTTCGATGCTCAAACCCCTGCCGAGTGCCGCGAGCGCCGTCTTTCATGACGGCATGACCCCGCAGCGGGCAAGAGCCAAATCGTGCCAATCAGGAAGGCCAGAGGGAGGGGGGAGTGAAATCCCTACAGGGTGCGCGCGGCTAGACCGGTGGCAAGTAGATTTTGTGTGGCCGCGAAATTGGAGTTTTTATTTTGAAAGGTAGAAAGCCGACACCGACGAGGCTAAAGATCGTACGCGGCAATCCGGGCAAGCGGCCGATTAACAAGAACGAGCCGAAGCCAACTCAGAAATTGCCGGCCTGTCCAGCGTTTCTCGACAGAGCAGCAAAGCGGGAATGGAAGCGCCTGGCCCCGGATTTGACCGAGATCGGTTTGTTGACGGCCGCCGACATGGCCATATTCGCCGGCTACTGCGCGGCCTATTCGACGTTCACCCAGGCCCAAACAAAGCTCCGCGAGCATGGGCGGATGGTGCGGGCCGCGAACGGTGAGCCGAAGCCTTCGCCTTGGCTGCGGATTGCAAACCAGGCACAAGATCAAATATTTAAAGTCAGCGGCGAATTGGGTTTGACGCCATCGGCCCGCGTACGGCTCACGGGCTCGGCCGGCGGGGCAACAACTTCTTCCCCAAAAACGCCCGGTGGTTGGGATGATCTCTGAGCGCGCCAGCGCCGGCTGAATGAACTGAAGGCCAGGGCGGTGAAGATTTTCGCCTCAGAATCGTCGACCGGCGGAATCCGGCTCGGACGGCAAGTTACTGGCCGCCAGCACCGGAGACCATCATCCGACTGAACCAGACGCCATCAATGCACTAACAATGGACTTGGACCACTCGGTGGGGGCTTGCTCCGACTGCTGCACTCCAGCTAGCCTGCGGCAGCACGAAAAGGAAGATGGCCATGCTGCGGGTCGGCGTCGATACGGGGGGCACCAACACCGATCTTGTCGCGATCGACGAGCGAGGCGGCATCGTGGTGATCAAGCGGCCGAGCACGGTCGCCGCGCCCGAGTTGGGCGTTCTGGATGCCTTCGATGGCTCCGGGATAGCGCCGGAGGAGGTGCGCCACTTCGTTCTCGGCACGACCATCGCCACCAACGCGCGCCTCCAAGGCACCGGCGCCCGCGTGCTCTATCTCGCGACCGAAGGCTTTCAGGACATCCCGCTGATCGGCAGCATCTCGCGCCCATTTGCCTACGATCTGAGCTGGCGCCGGCCCGACCCCGGCGTCGAGCGGCGCGACTGCTTTGGGGTGCGCGAGCGGGTCGATTATCAGGGTCGTGTGGTGACGCCACTCGACGAGGCCGAGATCGCGCGTGTGCTCGATGCGGTGCAAGGCGCGCTCGGGCCGGATTGCTCGATCGCGGTCAACTTCCTGTTCTGTTATCGCAACCCGGCCCACGAGATCGCGCTGGGCGCAGCGCTCCGCGCGCGCTTTCCCGACGTCCCGATCTCACTCGCCCACGAGGTCGCGCCGATCTGGCGCGAGTATCACCGGGCGACGACGACCATCCTCGCGGCCTCGGTCCGACCGATTCTGCAAAGCTTTATCACCGATCTCGAGCGCGAGCTCGACGCTCGCTCGCTCGCAGCGCGGCTCTCAATCATGAAGTCGAACGGCGGGCAGATGCTCTCCGACACGGCGCCCGACCGCGCCGCCGAAATCTTTCTCTCCGGTCTCGCGGGGGGAGTCATCGGGGGCCATTATTTCGCTGCTCTGGAGAGCATCGAGAACGCCGTGACCTTCGATATGGGCGGCACCAGCTGCGATGTCGGCGTGATCGAGAATGGCGACTATCGCTCGGTGCCGCAGATCGAGCTCGATTGGGGCATTCACGTCGTCGCACCGCATATCGACTTCACCACGATCGGTGCGGGCGGCGGCTCGATCGCCCATATCGGCCAGGACGGCCTGTTGAAGGTCGGGCCGCAGAGCGCCGGCGCCGAGCCGGGCCCCGCCTGCTACGGCAAGGGCGGCACAGAGCCGACCGTGACCGACGCCAACGTAGTGCTCGGTAGGATCGACCCCGATTACTTCCTCGGCGGGCGTATGACGCTCGATCGCGCCGCGGCGGTCGCCGCGGTCGACAAGATCGCAAGCGTGCTCGAGCTCTCCACGGAAGACACGGCGCTCGCGATAGTCGAGACGGTGAACGACAACATGGCGACCGCCGTGCGCCGGGTCACGATCGAGCGCGGGCTCGACTATCGCGACTTCGATTTGATCGCGTTCGGCGGTGCCGGGCCGATGCACGGCGCCGAACTTGCCCGCGCGATCGGCATGCGGCGGACGCTGGTGCCGCTCTATCCCGGGCTCTGCTCCGCCTTCGGCACGGTGCTCGCGGACGTGCGCGTCGAGAAGAGCCGCACGGTTTATTTCCGCTCCGACACGATGGTCCTCAAGGAGATCGCCGAGGCCTTTGTGGCGCTCGAAGCGCAGGCCTTGCAGGAGCTCCGCGAGGAGGGCTTCGAGGGCGAGCCGGTGCTCTCCCGCGGCGCCTCGGCTCGTTATCGGCTGCAGAGCCACGAGATCGAGCTCTCGGTGCCACCGAGCGCGTTGGTCGGCGAGGCGAAGGATCTTGTCGAGACCTTCCACGCCGAGCATGAGCGCCGCTTCGACTTCAAGACGCCGGGTCATCCGGTCGAGATCGTGCGACTCACCGTGCGCGCGCTCGGCAAATCGGAAGCGCCGCGCTTGCCCAACCTGGAGCCCGGTGCCGCGCCCGATCCGGACGAGACGCGCGCGGTCTGGTTTCGCGAGACCGGCCGCGTCGAGACGCTGATCTACCGGCGTGAGGCGCTCGGCGCCGGCGCCGCGATCGATGGACCGGCGGTCATCCTCGAGGAGGATTCGACGGTCATCGTGGCGCCCGGCGATCGGCTGGTGGTGCATGAGAAGGGCGTGCTTGAGATCGCCGAGGTTCGCGCGGCGGCCAGTGCCTCGCGACGGACCGACGGGAGCACGGAGCCCGATATGGTCACGCTCAACGTCATCCGCAACCGGCTCGACGCGATCTGCGACGAGATGGACCTCGAGGCGCTACGCACGGCGCACTCGCCGCTCTTCAGCGAGTCCAAGGATTTCTCGTGCATGTTGTTCGACCGCGACCTACAGCTCATCTCGCAGGCGCAGAACAACCCGGCGATCATCTGCGCTGGCCTCAACACCGTCCCCTTCGTAGTCGAGGAGCTGGGCGAGGATTATTTCGAGCCGGGCGACGTGGTGGTGCACAATGACCCCTATCGGGGCGCCTGCCATATGCCCGAACACATGCTGCTCGAAGGCATCTTCGTCGACGGCGCGTTGGTCGGCTATGCGGCGATCATCGCGCATATCGCCGAGATTGGCGGCATGGTGCCGGGCTCCTTCGCGGTCACAGCGAGCGAGGTCTATCAGGAGGGGCTCAGGCTGCCGCCGGTTAAGCTGATGAAGCGCGGTGAACATGTCCAGGAGCTCTGGAAGGTGATCCTCGCCAATCACCGGACGCCCGACGCGACCTTCGGCGACTTCCACGCCATGCTGGCGAGCCTCAAGGTTGCCGCGCGCCGCGTGCCGGAGCTGATCGGCGACTATGGTCTCGATACCGTGCGCGCCTCCACCAAGGCGCTGAGCGCCGCCTCCGAGCGCTGGATGCGCGAGCAGATCAAGGCGATCCCCGACGGGACCTATTCCTTCGAGGACGGCTACGAGGACGACCCGCGGCGCGACGTGCCCCACGTCTTCCGCGTCGACGTCAATATCGAGGGCGACGAGATAGTCGTCGACTACACCCGCTCGGACGAACAGGTCGACGCCGCGATCAACCTGACCTATGTCGCTACCGCGGCGGCGACCTACACCGGCATTCTGCAGAGCATCAATGTGCGCGATGTGCCGCTGAACCAGGGGGTGTTCCGCCCGATCACCCTGATCGCACCGCCCGGCAGCCTGCTCAATGTCTCGCATCCGGGAAGCTCGGTCGGCGGCAATTCGGACGGCCAGCCGCGGGTGATCAACGCGATCTGGGGCGCCATGGCCCAGGCGCTACCCGAGCGCGCTTGCGCCGCGGACGGCGGCACCAACTGCCTCTTCCCCATGGGTGGCGTACACCCCGAGACCGACGAATATTTCGCCCACCTCCACCTGGAGGGTGGCGGCTGGGGCGCCCGCCACGACAATGACGGCAATGCCAACCTATTTTGCGCCCATGGCAGCACCATCGAGATCACGCCCATCGAGATCTTGGAGAGCCGTTTCCCTCTGCTTCATTCGGCCTGCGCGCTGCGCGAGGATTCGGGCGGATCGGGTCGCAATCGGGGCGGGCTCTCGGTCATGCGGCGATTCTCGATTCAGGCCTCGGAGATGACGGTGAGTGCGCTCGCCGACCGACACTTCGTCGGGCCCTGGGGCCTGTTCGGCGGCCAGGCCGGCGGCCGCCAGGCGTTCAAAATCAAGCGGGCGGAAGACACCGCGTTTCGCACTTTCGTCGAGGCCTTCGGCGTGCAGAGCCCGACCAAGTTCGACAATGTCAAGGTGCATGCCGGCGACGAGCTTCTGTTCGAGGCACCGGGCGGCGGCGGCTATGGCGATCCGCTGGAGAGGGTGCCAGCCCGGGTCCTGGCGGACGTGCTCGATCGCAACGTCTCGCGCGCGGCGGCCGAAGCGGCCTATGGCGTCGTCCTCACCAGCGCGAACGGCACGCTCTGCGTCGACGAGGCCGCGACCGAGGCACGTCGCGCCCGGCCGCGCGAGGAACGGGCTTGATGCCCCCGCGCCGTCCGCATCGGCCGCGGCGGTGAAATAGGGAGGGCGGCATGGGACATTGGGAAGAGATCGACAAGCCCTGGTACGAGGTCAAGATCGTCAACTGCTCGCTCTGCGGCCGCATGATCGCGCGCCGTCTCTGGGTCGTCGAGGAACCCGAGCGCCGCATCTTTTGCGGCGAGAAGTGCGAGCACCTCGCCGAGCGTCCATTCTCTTCATCGTCACCTACCTTGTAGACGACACCCTCGAGCAGGGCTTCGCAAAGCGCCTCATCATCCAGGGATCGCACCAGTTCGTTCCCTTGCTTGACCGCGGAGAGCATTTTTGGATCGACGGTGGGCAACTCTTTCTTCACTGCCATGCTATGCAGCTTTCCTGATGGTTTCAAGCGTACTAATGGCCCACTTCGCCATCATCTCCCGACGCCGCGCTGCTGTACCTCCGGCATCTCATGCCGCTGCCTTGAACCGCTCAAACCGCAGGGCGAGCCGATCCTGATCCGGATAGTCCTTGTCACGGGTCGGCAGGTGGATCGATACCCCGTTCAATTGCTTCAGCGCTTCCAGCATTGGCCCGTCATTTTGACCAAGCAGGCGCTCCGAGACGTGCAGCCTGTATTCTGTATCAATGCCAATAAGGTGAGCATCAAAAGCGGCGTGGTGAATTTTCGAAAGCGGGAGGCCGTTGGGAACTATGGGCTGACCAAAGCGCTCGTCTTTGTCGGCGATGATATGCGCGGCGTCGAGCAACCGTTGCTCGGGCAGGCCGGACAAGGCGCATCGCCCGCCATAGGCCGTGATAACCGCCTCGCGGAACGAGGCTTGGTGTAGGCGCTGTTTGACTGCTCGAAGTGCGTAGCGGCGTCCTCGAAGAATGGAATCGTGAGATGCTGATTGAGAGAACCAATGCAGGACTTGCACGAACCGTCGCAAACGGAACCAAGTTAGGTCGCAAGTCTGTCCTGACACCATCTCTCAAAAGACGAATCCTCGACGCAAAAGAGAATGGTTCATCCATTCGTCGGATTGCAGAAGAGATTGGTATCAATCGCGGTGCGGTTCAGAGGTTTCTACAGGTTGCGTAAGTGACACGAAAACGGTGCTGAAAATCCCTCAAATGCACCATTGAAAACAAACGATATTTTCCTCTGCATTTCCTGACACAGAATCAGTCGATTTCGTGTCACCCCCAAACAACAAAGAAGAGTGACCTCGATGTGAGGGAAAACGACCTCATGGGACATCTATGACCGTTGGAATGACCCCCCTCTCTTGCACTCCCTCTCATCACAGACTCCCCATACACTCCATTTCCTGCCAAACTTCTGCCTATGAGAACCCTGACCGCATTTCTGTGTCTCACTTTTGCTGTTCTGTTGTTCAGTGCGGGAGAGGGTTTTGCTCTACCTACTTGCCCTGCAATTCACGCCGATGGAAGAGTTAGGTTTGTTCCTGACGAAAGTTGGGATAATTGTTTTGGTATATACACCTTTGGTCCCTCATCTCCATGGGCAGGTGACAAATATGTCGGTGAATGGAGGGATAGAACACCCAACGGAAAGGGCACCTACACCTCTGCCAACGGGGACAGATATGTTGGTGAAATCAAAGGGTGGGAAAGGCACGGACATGGCACCGTCACATTTGCCAGTGGGGGCAAATATGTAGGTGAATTTAGGGGTGGTAAGTTCAACGGACAGGGCACCTTCACCCATGCCGATGGGGGCAAATATGTCGGTGAATACAGGGATGACAAAAAGCACGGACAGGGCACCTACACCTTTGCCGATGGAAGAGTTAAGGAAGGCATTTGGAAGGACAATGAGTTTCAATACGCAAGGAAAGACCCAAAGGTAGAGGAAAGACGCAAGGCAGAACGTGAAGCAGAGAAACGAGAGGCGAAGAAAAATGAGGTTATCTCTGCTGCCTCTGGAAGTGGATTTGCCGTTTCCTCTAATGGTCACGTCATCACCAACAACCACGTCATTGATGGGTGTCAAAGAGTTCAAATCCACCACAAGGGAAAATCACTACCTGCAACCATAATCACCTTCGACCCCAGCAATGACCTTGCCCTTCTGCAAGGAGACTTCCGTCCCTCAACGGTGTTTGCTCTGAGCAAAGAGAAACCCGAGTTGCTTCAAGACATCTATGTTGCGGGGTATCCCTTTGGACAAAAAATCAGCACATCGGTGAAGGTAACCAAAGGGATCATCAGTTCCCTCACTGGTATCGGAAACAACTTCTCCAACATTCAGATTGATGCCGCACTTCAACCTGGCAACAGTGGTGGTCCGATATCGCCGCATCATCTGGGCACAAGAATGCGGTCACAACCAGAGACATCGTTGCGGGGATGATGACCCCATCCCAACTTGAAAAAGCACAAGACCTTGCCCGTGAATGCGTCCGTAAGGAATACAAAGGGTGTTGAGTGAAGATTGCCCCCACCTCCTAACCTGACGGAAATGTGTTTTGGGTCCCATCCCTAATCGCAATCTATAATATCAAGGTACTGATACTTGTGAAATATCGCCCCACCCCCCAAAACGGGAAGAGGTATGGGTGAAACTTCCCTGTATCCAATACACCCCGATATTTTTACGGGAACTGACCCTCGCACACATTATCCAAGTGTTTCTCTGCTGCTCGCATATACCGACCCACACGAGATTGGGTGTCTGGCAACATATCGCTTCTAATGCTATGTTCTACATGACTTTTGGGGGACATTTCCGTGCCTGTGCCTGACTACCAAACTTTTATGAAACCCGTGTTGGAACTTGCCCAAACGGAGCAAAAATACTCTGTGGCAGTCCAAAAGATTGGAGAACTTTTCAATCTAACGGAAGAAGACAGGGTGGAGGCGACCGGCAAGGGAACTAACCTGTTGGATAATAGGGTTGCTTGGGCGCTGACCTATCTTGTAAAGGCAGGATTGGTTGAACGCCCCCGTAGGGGATATTTCGTCATAACCGATTTGGGAAAACAGACACTTTCTTCCAAACCGGAGAAAATAGACAACAAGTTCTTGGCGCAGTTTGAGGGTTTCAAAAACTTTCGTGGCAGTCCGGCAAACAGGAGACCAAGTGAAGACACGCCCTCTGTCGTTTCTAACGAAGACGCCACACCAGAGGAAAGGATTGATGCTGCCTTTGGTGAGATAGAAACGGAACTCAAAGCAGAACTTTTAGACCGTATACTCAATCAATCCCCGACCTTTTTTGAAAAACTGGTGGTGACCCTGATTTCTGCTATGGGATATGGAGACAAGGGCACTCTTTACAAAGCAGTTGGGAAAAGCGGCGATGGTGGGATTGATGGGGTTATTCACCAAGACAAACTTGGATTGGATGTAGTGTATCTCCAAGCAAAGCGAT
>CAZVDW010000764.1:0-1991 GCA_964625645.1 uncultured Rhodospirillaceae bacterium | reverse complement strand
CTGACGTTCGCGGTCGGGCGACATGAAGCCGGTGAAGCTCTGCTCGCCGGTCGCCGGATTGACGCTGCAACCCGGCAACAGGGCGGCGCCGAGCAACATTGCCGCCAACACGGCAAACGAAAGGTGGCATCGCCACGGGTGAAATCGCCGATTGATGCGCTTCGCCATGCTCACTCGAATACCTCGATCTGCTCCGGGTGGGTGGCCTCGATCATGGCCCCATTGAAGGATTTAATCCAGCCGCGCACGCGCACGATGCGCCCCTTGAGTGCAAGAATCTCCTCGCCCTCGGGGCCGAACAGCTTGCGGTTTCCCGGCGCGATGGAAATGGTGAAATCGCTCTTCCAGTCGGCGCCGAAATTGACGTATCCGCGGCGCCTGACGATTGCGCTATCGACCACCAGCCCTTCGACGAGCTGGAAACTGCCGATATGCTCGGCCGCCGCCTCGGGCGTGCGCACGGCATAATAGGGATGCGCCCAGATGCCGCGGCGCGCCGCGCGGGCGCGGCGCTCATGCGCCAGCATTTCATCGATGAGGCGGCGATTGTCGCGGAAGCTGTAGACCCGCGCCATGCCCGCCGCCAGCAATTCGCCCTGCAGCCACAGCCCGTCGGGGCGCAGCAAATGCGCCAGCGCGCGGCCGTAGCGGTCGGTCCTGCGGCCGCCATAATAGAGCGTCAGCGTTTGGCCCAGCGCCAGCGATGCGAGCGCCTGTTTGGCTTCCTCGGCGAGCGGCCAGGCTTTGAAGCCGGCGCGCCCGAGCGGCAATTTGGGCGCCTGGATGCCGACCAGCCGCACCTCGGTGCCGTTTTCGAGGACCAGCGTATCGCCGTCGACGATCTCGATAGCGGGCGAGGTGTTGCCGCGCATCAGCGCCTCGACGACGGCCTCGGCGCGGGCCGCCGCCAAGGGCAGCACCAACAGGACCAGCAGGAATAACAAGAAGCGCGCCATGGCGACCGATTATAGATGCGCCGCCGGGCGTTGCGGGCATGGAAATTATTGGCCAAGCCCCCGCCAGCCCGTACACTGGGCGAAACACCGGACGCGGTGTCGGGCGCTCAGTCGGGCGCGGGGAGAAGAAGATTGAAGAGATCGATTTTTGCCGGGTTTGCCTTGGTTGTCGGACTGGCGCTCGGCTGGCCCGCCGGCTGGCCAGCCGGCTGGCCAGCCGGGGCGAAAGCCGAGGAGCCCCACTTCTTAGGCTTCAGCGCCGGCGGCTATGACAACAATGACGACCACACGGCGGCCGAGTTCCGCGTCGAATACCGCTCCGACCTGCGCTTCTGGAAGCTGCTGCCGTTCATCGGCTTGGCCGGCACCACCGATGAAACGATATACGGCTATGCCGGGCTCGGCATCGATATCTTTCTCGGTCGCCGCCTGGTGGTACAGCCCAACGCCGCCTTCGTCGGCTACAACAAGGGCAACGGCAAGGATCTCGGCGGCGAGTTCCAGTTCCGCACCGGCGGCGAGATAGCGTGGCGCTTCGACGATTGGTCGCGCCTCGGCGTCGCTTTCCATCACATCTCGAATGCCGGCATCTATGACGACAATCCGGGCACCGAGCTGTTGGTGCTGACCTATTCGGTGCCTTTCACCAAGGTGCCCAAGAGCCGGGCCGGGAGCGCAAGCCGATGAGCGAACCGAAGGCGGCGGCGGCAACCGAGCAGGGCGAACTGTCGACGCGGCGCTTCCGCAATCCGCGCGAGGCGCTCGGCCATGCGGTGGCGCTGTTGCGCCAGACCGAGCCTTTCGCCTCCTACCGCTTCGGGCGCGTCAGCGCCTCGCTGGGCGGGCCGATCCGGCGCGGCCATTATATTTTCACCTTCGAGGACAACCGGCTCGCCGGTTATTTCGGCTGGGCGCGCTGCTCCGAGGAAGTGGCCGAGGCGTGGGTCGCCGGCGACACCTCTCCGCCCTACAAGGATTGCCTCGAGGGCCCGTGCCTGGTCGCCATGACCTTTCACGCCAAATCGCGCCGCGTCA
>CAZVDW010000763.1:0-7921 GCA_964625645.1 uncultured Rhodospirillaceae bacterium | reverse complement strand
CAGACCTTCGATATCGGCAATACCCACATTCGCTTCCTCGACGACACGAACCTGAAGGTGGGTGCGGCGTCGGTCGTCATTCTCGACAATTTCATATTCGACCCGAGCCAGGGCGTGACCGACATGGTGCTCAGCATCGCCGTCGGCACCGCGCGCATCGTCAGCGGCGACATTCCGCCCCAGGGGCTGTTGGTCGAGACCCCGGTGGCGGTGATCGGCGTGCGCGGCACCGACTTCGTGGTCACCGTGGAGGCCTCGGGGCGAACCACCATCGCGGTTATCGAGGGATCGGTCATCGTCACGCCGACCGGGCGCCCGCCGGTCATCGTCAATGCCGGGCAGACCATCGTCATAGAGCCCGACGCGGACATCCAGCCCGTGGTCAGCGCCGGCCTCACGCTGCCCGACGATCCCGGCCTCGACCTGCCCCCCGCCGCGACCATAACCCCCGTCGACGACAGCCCCGACCCGATGCAGAAGTTCGAGGACTGGGAGGAGGCGCTGGGCGATATCGGCGACTGGCAGGAGGCGGCCGACGATCCCGCGCAATGGGGCCAGGACTACGTCAAGGACAATTACCAGGACTGGGTGCTGGGACCCGAGCTATCAGCGGATTTCCACTTGGTCTTCCAGGAAACGTTCGACGCCTTCGATTCGCTGAAGGGAAACATCAACCGGCGCCCGGTCTGCGAGCGCGCCGCCTATACGCCGGCCTGGGAATCGGCCTGGGAGCTGAGCAAGGAGGGGCCGACGGATGCGCTGTTCCGCAGCTTCTTCTCGATCATGGAGACCATCGGCGGCGGCCCCAAGAAGCTCTGGCAGTGGGTGACCGGCTACTTCGACGGCTCGAACACCAAGGAAGAGGTCAAGGCGCGCATCGAGGCGGCGCTGCAGGAGTCGCCGCCATCGGTCTACGAGGACAGCTGGTCGCAGGGCCCGTGTGAGGTCGCGGTGCGCGCCGTGATCGACAAGGCGAGCAAGACCTACGAGGTTTTCCTGTCCGGCAATTGCCATTGCGAGCCGGTGCCGACCTGGGAGGCCTTGGGTCGTGGCCGCGACGTGCTGGTGAGGAGCTGGCGCCTGGCCGCGCGCGGCTCGTTCTCGATCGATCTCGACGAGGCCGAGGTCGCCGGGCTGCAGTTCAAGCCCTACCGTCCGCGCATCTCGTTCCAGGCCGATTGCGCCTGCGCCGGGCCCGGCATTTCCCTGCCGCCGCCCGAGGACGAGGAAACCGAGGGAACCGGCAGCCAGCCGCCACCCACGGAGCCCGAGGAACCGCCCACGGAGCCCGAGGACGTGACACCGCCACCGAGCGAGCCCGAGGATGTCACCGAGCCCGAGATCTCCGAGCCTGACTGGTCCTATGCCTCGCCCTGCCCCGCCTGCGAGCCGCTCGCCGACGCGATCGATGCCGAGGTCGGGCGCCTCGGGGCCTTGCGCGCGCAACGCGCCGGGCTCAGCGATGCGGTGCACGAGAACCTGCGCGATCAGAGCCGCATCGACCGCAAGATCAGGTCGCTGCAAACCCGCCTCGACGCGGCGGCCGGCACTGGCGCCGAAAGCTTCGATCCGGAAACCGGGCTTACCACGTCGTCCTATGACCAGGGCGACGGCACCGTGGTGACCACGGTGACCGACAGCAATGGCAATATCCTCGAGCAGCGCACGCGCGAGAGCCGCTCGAGCGCCGACATCGCCGCCGATCTCGAAGCCGCCCGCGCCGAGGCCGATCGCCTCAGGCAGGCGGAGGCCGAGCTGCGCCAGGCCATTAGCGATCTGGAGAGCGATATCGCCGAGACGCGCGCCAATATCGCAGCCCTGCGCGCCGCGTTCTGGGAATGCGTCGACCGGCTGTGCCGCGACGAAGGCAGCTGCCAGGCCATGCTGGCGCAGATCGAAACCCTGCGCCAAAGCGGCAACGGCGCCTTGGCCGACGACATGTTCGAGGCGGCGGTCGCGGCGGGCTGCCTGCCGGGCGACGGCGAGACCGGATCGACGGGGGATTTCGAGGTCGACGTGCTGCAGGTCATCCCCCAGACCGGAACCAACCCGTTCGACCCCGACCTCGATACGGACGAGGCGGAAACCGCCACCACGGTAACGGTAATCAACGATATACCGGTCAGCCGGCTTACCCTGGCCGGCCCGGATGCCTGTCCCGGCGATCATTACCATGGCGATGCGAACAATTGCTTTGGTGTGTGGACCGCCGATCCGGCACCGGGCGTCTGCGGCCAAGGCAAGCTCGCGGATGTGGAAGTCATCGCCATTTCGGATTGCCCGGATCTATGACCGGGGTGACGCATGGTACCGGGAGGCTGGCGCTCGCAGTGTTATGGGTGACGCTCGGCGGCGCGGCGGCAGCGGCAGGCGAGTTTCGCGCCTACCAGACCATCCCGACACCGGCCAGCGCGCCGCTTGCCGCGGGCGAAGCCTTACCGGGCGTCGTCCCGGTCGATCCCGGCAAGGTCGAGGCCGCGGTGGACAAGGTTTTCGAGGCCTATAGCGGCCTTGATCCGGGTAAGCTAGAATCCGTGCTTGCCGAGAGCTTCTTCGACCGCTCCCGCGTCGTTGACAATGTGGCGGATAATATCCCGCGTGACGCCAAGCTGGAGGTGCTGGGTATTCGCTCGGTGCAGACCCTCAGTCAGTCCATCGAGACCGGCGACGATGGCCGCCGCCGCCGTGTCTCGGTGGTCACCGCGACGGTCAGCAGCCAGCTCGAATTCAACAATAGCGGCGGCACATTGACCAGGCTGGAGGGGACGAGCGAGTACCTGCTGCGGATCAGCGAGCCGGTGCAATGAGCCGGGGCCGCAAGGCATTGCTCGGGTTGGCCGCCGCGGCTCTGGCGATCTCCGCCGCCGCCGCCGAGGATGCGCTCTCACCGCTCGATGCCTGGTCGATCTCGGGCACCAACACCGCCCGTGCCGATCACTACGAGATCGGCGGCAACGAGGCCGCGCGCCCCTACCCCTATGAAGGCTTTCATCCCTACAACGAGCTCTCGCTCAATTTCTCGCGCGCGGACACCCCCTACGACCGCTGGCGCGGCGAGGTCCTGGGGCTGGTCAACAACTCGAAATACCGCAGCACCAACGACGGCGCCGTCATCGAGCGCTTCAACGTGACCCGCGAGCGCGGCGATGTCGCCGTGCCCCACCGCTACGAGATCGGCGACTATTTCGGCTATTTCAGCTTCCGCACCCTGCAACGCACGCTGAAGGGCGGCAAGATCGATTTCCAGCCGACATCGACGATCGCCGGCGGCCGCCAGTCGCTGCAGCTGCTGTCGGGCTTCGTTGCCGGCGGCTATACCGACGCCGACCCCCGGGACGACTATTTCAACGGCGTCTCGTGGCTGATCGAAAGCCCGGCCTGGGGCAAGGTCGTGCTCAACGGCGTGCACAATTATCGCCAGGCCGGCTATGCACCAACCGTAGCGGCGCCCATCAGGCGGTGGCCAGCGTTGCCGGCGAGCATGGCTTCGAGCTTGGCAGTCACCGCCTGCTGGCGGAAGGCGAGCTTGCCGCCTTCTTCGGCGATTCCCTGATCGGCACGACCTTCCGCGACAACGAAAGCGAGCTCGGCTATTTCGCCAAGCTGTCGGGGCGCGCGGCGACGCTGCCGTTCACCTATTCGGCGCGGGCCGAATATTACGGCCGCGATTTCCGTCCCAACGGCGCCGTCATCACGCCGAACCGGCGCAGCTGGGATTTTCGCGCCAATTGGCGCTTCGACTCGGGCCGCCGCCTCAGTGGCCGCCTGCAACGCTTCACCAGCAGTGTCGAGGACGCCACCGCGCTCGACAACCACGTCGCCGGCGTCACCCTGGCGGGCCCGGTCGCGATCGATTTCCTGCCCGGTCTCAATCACCGAGCCGATCTCGTGGTCGAGCGCGTGCGCCGCGAGGACCGCACCGTCGACACCCTGACCAGCTCGGCCAAGCTCGACCTCGACGCGCCTTTGGGAGGCGGCTGGCTGGGCCGCGCCGGCTTCCTCTTCAAGATCGCCGACGACGACACCACAGCGATCGAGACCACGACCTACGAGACGCGCCTGAGCGGCGACCGCGCCATCCGCGTCGACGATTTCCGCGGCGTCTTCTCGCCGGGCCTGGTGCTGCGCCGCGTCACCGGCACGGGCAGCCAGCGCATCGAGATCGGCCCGCGCATAGGCGCCTCGCTGGCCCGCGACGCGCACCGCCTCAACGCCAGCTACGAGCTGCTGGTGCGCAACAATCACGACGCCGGCACCGGCGACCTCATCACCCACAATCTCGGCGTGTCCTATCACTACCGCATGGGCCGCCAGCGCTTCGGCGCCGACGTCACCTATCGCGGCCGCGACCCGGACGCCATCGCCGGCACCAACGCCTTCAAGATGGGCGTCTTCTGGAGCATCGATTTCGTGCGCCCGGCACGGGGTGCAGCCGGTCCCTCGCCGCTCGGCATCGCCGACCAGGCGCTGCTTGCCGGCGCGCCCTTCGATCTTGTCGCCATCGCACCGGGCAGCCGCCTGACCGCGGCCGAGGACAGGGTTCGCGCGGCCGGATTCGCCGGCGGCACCTATTTGCCGGGAGTGGTGATCTACGAGGCGCCGGTCATCGAGATCATTACCGAGCGCCAGCGCCTGGCGCTCGAGCACGAGCGCGGCCGCATCCGCTCGGCGAGCCTGATCATCGATGTCGACGAGCCCGCCATGGCCGGCGAGTTCGCCCGCCTCTACGAGCGCGCCCGCGAATATCTCCTCAGCCGCTACGGCGCGCCGCTGCGAACCATCGAGGAAGGCGCTTTCGCGGCCGACATGAGCGCCGCGCTGGCGTCCGGCCGCTTCGTGCGCAGCGCCGATTGGCAAACCCCGGACGGCATCATCCGGCTCGGCATTCCGCCGCGCCTCGACGGCGTCGCGCGCATAGAGATCCGCCACGCCAGCAACCTGCCAGGCCCCCGCGAAGGCTTGTGGAGCCTCGAGCTGGTGCGGTGATGTCGTAAATCCGGCCGTCGGTCTCACGCGCAGGCGCGGAGAGGCGGAGAGACCGAGCCCTTCGGCAAATGCCATCGGCCCATGAGCGCCGTCGGCGGTCCGGGGCCCATGCCTCATTGCGGTCGCGACCCGCCCCCTTATATTCTTAATTGACCTCGGGAGCCGGCTTGGATCATCAACAATCGAATCGGGAACCCACGATTGACGCCATGAACCACGACAACAACGGTTGAAACGGCATTCTTTGGTCCGAAGCACCCTCAGTTTCTGCCGTTTCTGGGCAATCGGACTTATGGTACTCTTAGCCATGAACCGACATTGAATGACGTGGCTGCGAAGCTGATCCTTAAGGTGTAAGCTGCCTGCCTTGGGGGAGCCGGCGGATGCAGTCCACGCGCAAATGGCTCAACAGCTTGGGGCTTAGTGATTACGCCGAGGCGTTTGAGACAGAGCGCATTCAGCTCGGCCAAATTTCCAGGCTGACAGAAGCAGATCTCAAGGAACTTGGCCTTCCGATGGGGCCGCGCAAGGCGATCCTCGAAGCGGCTCGTCAGCTGGCGGATGAAGATTTTCCCGGCGAAAACAGATCGGGCGCAGGTCAACCAGAACCAGAATACGAGGCCGAGCGCCGTCAGTTGACGGTAATGTTCTGCGACCTCGTCGGCTCAACGGCACTTTCGGAGCGCCTGGATCCCGAGGAACTTAGCAGCGTCATGGCGGTCTATCGCAAGGCGGCGGGCGCTGTGGTGTCGCGTTACGACGGCCGCGTTGCGCAATATCTCGGAGACGGGGTGATGGTCTATTTCGGCTGGCCGCAAGCACACGAGGACGATGCGGAACGGGCTATTCGCTCCGGTTTGGAGATAGTTCAGGCCGTCAAGAGCGTAGACGCACCCGAGCCGCTGCAAGTGCGGATCGGCATCGCAACGGGCCCGGTTGTCGTTGGGGATGTCAGGTCTGACGACCTTGCCAAGTCCGATCTCGCTGTGGGCGAGACTCCGAATTTGGCGGCTCGGATGCAAGGTCTCGCCGGCGTGGATGAAATCGTCATCTCCGAAGCCAGCCGCCGTCTCGCAGCGGGCGCCTTCGAATATGCAGACCTCGGCCGACAGCCCGTCAAAGGCATCAGCGAGCCGATCCAAGTTTGGCGGGTTTCTGCCATTGCGCGCAACAAAGGCCGTTTCGAGGCGGCGCGCGGTTCGCGCCTAGCGCCGTTGGTGGGTCGCGAGGCGGAGATTGCCCTATTGCTGGAGAGATGGCAGCGTGCGATGTCCGGCGAGGATCAGGTCGTGCTGTTGTGCGGCGAAGCCGGTATCGGCAAGAGCCGAATTGCCGAGGCCGCAGCAGAGCGCATCAGCGCGCTACCACATATTCGCATGCGCTACCAATGTTCACCGTTTCACGCCAACTCGGCCTTCCATCCCATTATCGAGCAATTGCAGCGCGCCGCCAGCTTTGAGCGTGACGATCCCGTGGACCAGAAGCTGGACAAGCTGGAAGCTTTGCTGGCGCGTGCCGAGGCCGATATCTCTGATGTCGCACCGCTTTTCGCGAGCTTGCTATCGATCAATACCGTCGATCGCTATCCTCCCCTGACTTTCAATGTGCAAAAGCAAAGGGAGGCGACTTTCCAGGCGCTTATCGATCAGGTCTCCGGCCTCGCGGGGAAGCTGCCGGTCTTCATGATCTTTGAGGACGTGCAGTGGATCGATCCAACGACCCATGACTTGCTGGACCTATTTGTCCCGCAGATCGCCGACCAGAGAGTCCTCTTGTTGGTTACCTATCGTCCCGAATACCAATCTCGTTGGTCCGACTATGATCACGTCTCGCCGATCATGCTCGGTCGCCTCGGTCGCGCGGATGCCACGGCACTCGTATCGCAGCTGGCAAGCCCTGTCGCAACGGACGACCCGATCGTCCGCGAGATCGTCGAGAAGACGGACGGAAATCCGCTCTTTATCGAGGAGTTCACCGATGCCGTGTTTCAGGCACCAGACGCAAATGCGACGCAGACGCCGGCACCCAGGGCCGGCAGGCGCCTCGCCGCAAAGGTGCCGGCAACTTTGAGCGATAGCTTGATGGCCAGACTGGACCACATTCCGGACGGCAAGCGGATCGCCCAAGTAGCCGCATGCATCGGACGGGATTTCCGTGGCGACCTGCTGGCCAAGGTACTGTCACTCGACGCTGCTGCGTTGGAGGCGACGATCAAGCCTCTGCTGGCTAGCGGCATCGTCATGCGCCGCGGCAAGTCGTCGGCCGATCGCTATCGTTTCAAGCACGCTTTGGTGCGAGATGCCGCTTATGAATCGCTCTTGCGCAACTCTCGCCAAGCGACGCACTTGTGTATCGCTAATGCTCTGGCCGACGATGAGACGCAGGATCCGGACCTCAGTGCGGAAATCGCCGCGCATCACTACACCGAGGCCGACGCATTCGATGTAGCGATTCCACTATGGTTGCGGGCTGGCAACAACGCGGCCCGGCGATCGGCGGATCATGAGGCCGTCGCGCATCTGGGAAAGGCATTGGCGCTACTTGAGCGTTCCGAGAATATTGATGATCGAGACGAGCTTGAGCTGACCATCCGAGTTGCCCTCGGCCCGTGCCTCATGAACACTGCGGGTTCCGCATCTCAAGAGGTATCGGACAACTATTTGCGGGCGCGATCGTTGTGCAGAGATGGTGCGCGCCCGAATGATGAATTTGCCGTTCTCTGGGGGCTTTGGCTCCACAATTTCGTGCGCGGGGACTATGAGGCATCTACCACTCTGGCCGATGAGGCCGTCGCGTTCGCTGAGGACACCCGTAACGATGATTTTCTCTTGCAGGCCCATCATGCGTCATGGAGCACCCGTGGCACGCTGGGGCATCTTGGGTTGGCGCTCGATCATGCTCGGCACGGTCTGGCGCTTTACGACCCGCAACGACA
>CAZVDW010000762.1:0-1965 GCA_964625645.1 uncultured Rhodospirillaceae bacterium | reverse complement strand
CCCATCAGGGCCATGCTGGTAGCATTGGGGCTCTCAAGAGGCGGCCAGACGGCATTCGTCGCCCCATTCATCGTCTGGGAGTGAGAGCCAGCAAAGCCACTTAATCAACGGGCTGTTAAGCCCGGCAGATGTAGATGCAGTTCTGCGGCCTCGGCGAATCGACCACCTGAACGTCGCCGAAGCCGGCCTCGGCCAGCATCTCGCAAGCCTTCTCGATGCCCCAGACGGTGCCGAGCCCGGCGCCGCCCTGGGCCAGCGACACGGTCATGCAGTGCATGACGCTGATGCCGTAGTGGATGGGCGCCAAGCGGTTGCCGATATTGCCGGCGACGTCGCTGGCGAACTTGAAGTCGATCATCACGAAGGTGCCGTCGTCGGCCAGCGCCTCGCGGATGCGGCGCAGCACCACGTCGGGCGCGAACTGGTCGTGGATCGAATCGAAGGCGGTGATCATGTCGAACTTCGGCTCGCTCGGCAGCGCGGTCACATCGACGCGCTCGAAGCGCGTATTGGCGAGGCCCATATTCTCGGCCTCGGCGGCGGCGCTCTCCAAGCCGGCGCTGGTGATGTCGTAGCCGTGGAAGCGTGAGGCCGGAAAGGCCTGTGCCATGACGTTGATGGCGTGGCCGTCGCCGCAGCCCACATCGAGCACGTCGATGCCGGCGGCCAGGCGGTCGTTGAGCCCCGGTACCGCGCCAAGGAAACCGTCGACCAGCTTTTCGTCGAAAATGCGTCGCCAGACATCGGACGAGCAGCAGGTGAATTCCGGCCAGTAGTCCTCGTAAGGCACGCCGCCGCCATGGCGGAAGGCCTCGACGAGCTTGGGCACGTGCTTGACGAAATGGTTGAGGATGCCGCTTACCGGCGCGACGTTGCCGGCACCGTCGCCGGTCAGCGCGGCGATGCGGTCTTGCGGCAGGGTGTAGGTCTTGGCCTCGGCGTTGTAGCTGAAGATGCCGCCGGTCGCCATGGCGCCCAGCCATTCGCGCACGTAGCGCTCGTCGAGGCCCGCGCGTATCGCCAGCTCGGCGCTGGTCGCCGGCCCTTCCGCTGCCGCCTCGAAAAGGCCAGTGCGATAGCCGATATCGAGCATGTTGGTGAGCATGCTGCCGGTATAGATTTCGACCATGCGCTCGGCGAAGGTGTTGCTCATGTCAGCGTCCCATCCCATAGAATTCGGCATTGGGACGCATGCCGATGAGATTGGCCATGCGGTTCGACAGCGCGAAGAAGGCGGTAATCGCACCAATGTCCCAGATGTCCTCGTCGTCGAAGCCGTGTTCGTGCAGGGCCGCATAGTCCTCATCGCCGATCGCTGCCGACTCCTGTGCCACCTTGAGCGCAAAGGCCAGCATGGCGCGCTGGCGCGGCGTGATATCCGCCTTGCGGTAGTTGACCGCCACCTGGTCGGCGATCAGCGGATCCTTGGCGCGGATGCGCAGGATCGCCCCGTGCGCGACAACGCAATACTGGCAATCGTTAGCGCCCGATGTGGCGACCACGATCATCTCGCGCTCGGCCACACTCAGGCCGCCTTCCTTGTCCATCAGCGCGTCGTGAAAGGCCAGGAAGGCACGCAGCTCGTCCGGCCGATGCGCCAGCGCCAGAAACACGTTCGGCACGAACTCCGCCTTCTCCTGCACGGCGAGAATGCGCTCGCGCAGGTCATCCGGCAGCGATGCCACGTCGGGCACGGGAAAGCGGCTGATGGGGGTGTCGGTCATCGGTGGTCCTATGATTTCGAGAGGTTGCGAAGCGTTCCGTGATAGCGGCCCATAATCTCTTCCACCTTAGTCATCTCGTGCTTTCTGATCTGGTAGCCGCCCTCGCATTCCACCAATAGCAGCGTGTCGCCTTCACTGACCTGAAGGCGTGCCGCCACCTCCGTCGGCAAAGGCACAACCAACGATTCGCCGTCTTTGTAAATCTTCACTGTGAACATGAGTGCCCCTCATATATTCGGAT
>CAZVDW010000761.1:0-5362 GCA_964625645.1 uncultured Rhodospirillaceae bacterium | reverse complement strand
GCAGCGCCAGACGCTCGCGCCACAATAGCCCGTCGCCGGCTATCGCGAAATGCTTGACCAGGCCACGGGCCTCGAGCAGGGCCTCGGTCATGGCGTCTCGGCCATGACGCAGGCGACCTCATGCCCCTCGCCGACGCTGGCCAGCCGCGGCACCCGGTCGAGGCAGGCACCGGTTGCGCGCGGGCAGCGGTTGCGAAAGGCGCAGCCCGACGGCAAGTGCGCGGGATCGGGAACGCTGCCGGGGATCGCCGGCAGGCGGTGACGGCGCTCGCCGATGCTCGGCCGGGTCTCCAGCAGGCCCTGGGTGTAGGGATGGCGGGGGTCGGAGAAAAGCCGGTTCGCCGACGCCCGCTCGACCACCCGCCCGGCATACATGACCATCACCTCGTCGGCGATTTCCGAGACCACGCCAAGATCGTGGCTGATGAACTGGATGGCCATGCCGTGGGCCTCCTGCAGCGACAGCATGAGCTCCAGAATCTGCGCCTGCACGGTAACGTCGAGCGCCGTGGTCGGCTCGTCGGCGATCAGCAGGGCGGGCCGGCCGGCCAGCGCCATGGCCACCATGACCCGCTGGCGCATGCCGCCCGAGAGATGATGGGGATAGTCCCTGGCCCGCTTCATGGGCAGGGGAATGCCGACCTGGTCGAGCAGATCGACGGCGCCGCGCCAGGCGGCCTCGTGCGGCAGACCTTCATGCAGGACCAGCACTTCGGCGACCTGCTCGCCGACGCTGAGCACCGGGTTGAGCGCGGTCATCGGCTCCTGGAAGATCATTGCTATCTGTTTGCCGCGCACCCGCCGCATGGTGGCCTCGGAGAGGCGCCGGATATCGGTGCCACGCAGCGCGATGTGGCCGCCCTCGATACGGCCCGGCGGATCGATCAGGCCCATCACGGCAAGCGCTGCAACGCTTTTGCCGCAACCGCTTTCGCCGACCACACCGAGGGTGGTTCCCTGTTCGATGCGCCACGACGCGTGGACCACCGCCCGCACCTTGCCGCGGCGGCTGGGAAAGCTGACGGAGAGATCCCGGACCTCGAGTGTCGCTGCCGCCGCCGGCGGTGGCGGCAGCGGCCCGAGCACCGCCTCTCGCAGATCCGACATCAGATCATTCTCCGCCGGCCCGCCACTCCTCGATCCACATCGTGGTCGTGACCAGATGGCCGGTCGGCCGCAACCCCTCGAGCCAGATCGGCCGCACATAGGCCTCGGCACGGAAATAGAGCGGCAGCGCCGGCAGATCGGTGGCGTATAGGGTTTGCAGCTCCGCCCACATGGGCAAGCGCGCCGCCGGGTCGAGCTCGATCTCTATGGCATCGATCAGCGCGTCCATGTGGTCGCTGCGATAGCCGGGGAAATTCTGCCCCGACCAGCCGTTGCTCTCCCGCGGAATCTGGTCGGAGCGCAGGGTCGAAAGCGGCACCGCCTCCGGCGCGCTCAGCCAGGCATACATCGAGAGGCCCGGATTGGCGCGCTTGGTCATGGTCTCGCCGAAGAACACCCGCGCCGGCTCGTTGCGGATCACCGCCTCGATACCTATCTTGCGCCACTGGCTTTGCAGCACCTGCTGCACCAGCTCGCGCGACTTGTTGCCGGCCGTGGTCATGAGGGGAAAGGACAGCCTCTCGCCTTTCGCGTTGTGCAGCACCCCTTCGGCCGCCAAGGTCCAGCCGGCCTCGTCCAGAATCGTGGCAGCCCGCTCCGGGTCGTAGGCATGCACGGGCACCGCAGCGCTGTAGATACGGTCCAGCGGATTGATGTTGGAATGCGCCACCGGCTGGTGGCCACCGAACAGTTGCTCGCTGAGCAGTTGCCTGTCGATGGAGAGAATCAAGGCCAGGCGCACGGCCGGATCGGCGAGGATGGGATTGTCGAGATTGACATCCAGGTGCTCGTAGATCAGGCCCGGCTTGTAGTCGACTGTGAAACCGGCGGGCTTGCGGCGCTCGAACGACATGGCCTGATCCACCGAAAAGCCGAGCTCGCCCGCCACGTAGTCGATCTCGCCCGACAGCAGGTTCGCTTCCAGCGCCGCGGTGTTCTCGATGACGCGGATGACGACGCGCTGGAAATGCGGCGCCTGGCCGTACCAGGTCGGGTTGGGCTCCAGCACCACATGCGAGCCGGAGACCACGTCGCTCACCCGATAGGGCCCGAAATAGAGACCCGGATTGGTCGGGTCGGTATCGTAGAGCGTGCGGTGACGATATTCCGCCGGCTCGGCAAACGGCTCGGCCTCGAGGTGGCTCGGCAGCAGATAGAAGCCGTTCGCCGCGTTATAGGTATAGGTCAGGCGGTCGCCGTGCATGACGAAGGTCTTGTCGTCTATGACCTCGGCCGCCAGCGTGCGGCGAAAGCCTTCCAGGCCCGCAAAGCCCGCCATCTCGTTGCGCCCGGCAGCCCAAGTGAAGACCGCGTCGGCGGAGGTGACGGGCGTGCCGTCGCCCCAGGTGGCATCCGGGTGGATGCGATAGGTTACCGCCACGCCGGTGCCGCCGTCCTCCAGGGTTTCGCGCTCGGCCATGCCGTTCTCGATGGTCGGCAGGGTCACACACAGCATGCAGATCAGCGTCCAGTCCTGGTCGTAGGTGGTCAGCGGGCGCATGGTGGCGCTGAGCACGTAGGACTTCGCCAGCATCGAATTGATATGCGGATGCAGGGTGCTGGGGAACTGGGTGATGCCGATGACCAGGCTGTCGCGCCCGGCCTGGACGGGCGCCGCGGCCAGCCAGGCCGCCAACAGGCCCAGAAGAAAGCCACGCACGGAAGCGCTCAAGCCTCGCCCTCGACCAAGCGGGTGAGGAAGTCGAGCCGGTCCTGGCCCCAGAACAGCTCGCCCTTGACCAGCCAGGTCGGCGAGCCGAAGACGTCGTTGGCGATGGCGTCCTCGGTATTGCTCTCGAAAACGGCCGCCACCGCATCGCTCTTCGCGGCGGCCAGCAGGCTGTCGCCGCCGAGCCCCACCGAATCGGTGATCGCCAGCAGGGTCTTTTCGTCCGCGAGGTCGCGCTCGGCGGCCCAACAGGCGCGCAAAAAGGCGAAGGACAGCGCGATGGTCTTGTCCTGCGCCGCGCCATCTTGTTGGGCCGCGATCAATATGCGCCCGGCCAGGGTCGGATCGACCGGGAAATGGGCCGGCTGCAGGTTCAGCGGCATATCGAGGAAATCCCGCCAGCGGGCGAGCTCGCGCAAGCGGTTGGCCTGTACCGGCTTCGGCCGCTGGCCCACGGGCTTGGTGCCGTTGCGCTGGAAGACGCGCATGATGTCATAGGGTTTGAACGTCGCCTCCAGGCCATGGCGCTCGACCAGCGCCGCGAACCTCGGTCCGGCAAGATAGGTCCAGGGCGAGGACAGCGCCAGGTAGTATTCTATGCGCTCGGCCATATTTCTGTCTCCTCAACTCACATTTCAGCGATGTGCTGCCGGGCGGCTCTTGGCCCGCGTCTGCGGCAACACCTGTACCACCTGCGACTTGGCGAGGATACGCACGCGTCCGCTTTCCTCGAGCAGGGCGAAGAAGGGCGTCTGGTCGTTCATGAAATCGAGCACCCGCACATCTTGCGGCACGTGCACGACACCGACATAGACCTCGCCGTCGGTCAATCGCACCTCGACCTCGACCTGGGGCATCCCCCCAGCAGCGTCATCAGATTCGGACATGGCTCGCGATCCCGGCTCGCAGCTGGCAACGACATATGATAGGCCGCGTCAGCGAGCGCGATCAAGCGCGCCGCAAGCGGGAGGCAGAGATGGCCGAATTGCGCTGGGAGCCGCCTTCGCGGGTCAAGTCGGAAAGCACCTATCTGCAGGTGGTCCGCCGCAACGTCGCCTCGCAGGCGGGCGAGGACGGCCTGATCGAGCGCATTTTCTCGATCATGGGCGCGGCCAACAAGACGGCCGTGGAATTCGGCGCCTGGGACGGCAGGCATTTCAGCAATAGCTGGAACCTGTTAGCCAACAAGGGCTGGCGCGGCGTACCCATCGAGGGCGACGGCAAGCGCTTTCCGGACTTGTGCGCCAGCTTCGCCGGCAACGACAAGGTCACGCCGCTGAACCGCATGGTCGGCCTGGCGCCACCGGACGATCTCGACACCATCCTCGCGGCGACCGACACGCCCGCGGACTTCGACCTCCTGAGCATCGATGTCGATGGCGTCGATTACCACATCTGGAAATCGCTGCAGGCCTATCGGCCGCGCCTGGTGGTGATCGAGTTCAACCAGGCCATCCCCAACGACATCCATTTCGTGCAGGACGCGGATGCCGACATTCACCACGGCTCTTCGTTGCGCGCGATGATCGCGCTCGGCAAGGAAAAAGGCTACGAGCTGGTGGCGACGACGGAGCTCAACGCGCTGTTCGTCACCCGAGAGCTGTTCCCGGTCTTCGAGATCGCCGACAACGATATCGACTCCATGCATACGCCGGGCGTCTACGAGAGCAAGTTGTTTCAGCTTTACGACGGCACCCTGGTGCTGGCCGGCTGCCGCATGCTGCTCTGGGCCGAGCAGCCCATCGAGCAGGAGGCGATCCAGGTCTTGCCGCGCGAGCAGCGCGTGTTCGAGGACAAGTCCGTCACCTGGCGTGATCCGCCAGCCAACTCATGATCTCGTCCGGCGCGCCGACCGCCAGCATCTCGCCATGGCCGAGATCCGGCACGAAGTGACCCCGCGTCGGTCCCGCCGCCGCCGCCAGCAGGGCGCGGCCCATCTCCGCCGGCACCAACCTGTCCGCCTCGCCGTGGAGGATGAACAGCGGCGCCTCGACGGCGGCCATCTTGGCCAGCGAGTCGTAGCGGTCGCGGGTCAGCAGGCGCGCCGGCAGGAAGGGATAGCTGCGCGCGCCGACCTCGGCGAGCGAGGTAAAGGGCGCTTCGAGCACCACGGCGCGGACGGGGCGCGAGGCGGCAAGCTCCACCGCCACGCCCGAGCCCAGCGACGAGCCATAGGGGATCGCGCGTTCGCTGCCGATGCCTTGCGCCGCCAGCCAATCGAGGCTGGCATGGGCGTCGAGGTAGAGCCCGGCCTCGGTCGGCTTACCGGGATTGCCGGCATAGCCGCGATATTCCACCAGCAGGGCGCCGAATCCGGCCGCGACGAACGGCGCCAACTTGGCCACGCCGCCGTCGATGCGCTCCGCATTGCCGTGGAAATAGACCAGCACCGGCGCCGTCTCATCGTGCGGCGGCGCGTACCAGGCGAGGATATCGAGGCCGTCCGCCGTGTGCAGCCGCACTTCGTCATAATGCGGCACCGGCTCGGGCGGCTCGGGCGACGGGTAGTAGATCAGCGTGCGCTGCATGGCAAAGGCGACGGCCACCACCATCGCATAGGCCACCACGACCGTGCCCACCAGCGTC
>CAZVDW010000760.1:0-1794 GCA_964625645.1 uncultured Rhodospirillaceae bacterium | reverse complement strand
CGGCTTCGTCCGTACAAATTTTGCCTTCGCCATCGCTCTACGACTCCGTTCCTTGACGCTTACCGTTTGCGACGGAGTGATTGGCACACGACCAATATCCGCCGCACTGCTTTATCTTCAGGCGAGTTTCGCCCGTACCTCTTCCGCGACCATTTGCGGCACCGGCTCGTAATGGTCGAAAAACATGCTGTATTGCGCCCGGCCCTGAGTCAGCGAACGCAAGCTGTTGACGTAACCGAACATAGTGGCCAACGGCACCATGGCGCGCACGGTGGTGGCGTTGCCAGCGGCATCCATGCCCTGGATCTGACCGCGGCGGCTGTTCAGGTCACCGATCACGTCGCCCATATATTCGTCGGGCGTGACCACTTCGACGCGCATCACCGGCTCGAGCAGCTTGGGCGAGCCCTGGCCGAGCGCCTCGCGCGCCGCGGCGCGCGCCGCCAGCTCGAAGGCCATGACGGACGAATCCACTTCGTGATGGGCACCGTCGAGCAAAGTCGCCTTGACGTCGATCACCGGATAGCCGGCGATGATGCCGCCGCTCATGGCGCCCGCGACGCCCTTCTGCACACCGGGGATATATTCCCTCGGCACATTGCCGCCGACGATCTTGCTCTCGAAGGTGAACCCTTCGCCCTTCTCGCCCGGCTCGAGGCGCAACTTGAGGCGCGCGTACTGACCCGATCCACCGGTCTGCTTCTTGTGGGTGTAGTCAACCTCGGTCGCCCGCGTAATGGTCTCGCGATAGGCCACCTGCGGCGCACCGACATTGGCGCCAACGTTGAACTCGCGCTTCATGCGATCGACAATGATGTCGAGGTGAAGCTCGCCCATGCCCCTGATCAGGGTTTGGCCGCTCTCGGCGTCGCTGGCCACACGGAAGGAAGGATCCTCCATCGCCAGGCGGCCGAGCGCCACGCTCATCTTCTCCTGATCGCTCTTGGTGCGCGGCTCGACCGCGACCTCGATCACAGGCTCGGGAAACTCCATGCGCTCGAGCACTACGGCGTTGGCCGAATCGCACAGCGTGTCGCCGGTGGTGGTGTTCTTGAGCCCAGCCACTGCCACGATGTCGCCGGCCCGCGCAACCTTGATATCCTCGCGATGATTGGCGTGCATCGCCAACATGCGCCCGACCCGCTCGCGCTTGCCCTTGACCGAATTGAGCACCGACTGGCCGGTCTCGACCACGCCCGAATAGACCCGCACGAAGGTCAGCGATCCGACATGCTGGTCGTTCATCACCTTGAAGGCGAGAGCCGAGAACGGCTCGTCGTCGGAGCTGATCCGCGCCACCGGCGATTCACTGTCCGGCAAGCTGCCCTTGATGGCCGCGATGTCGGTCGGCGCCGGCATATAGTCGACCACCGCATCGAGCAACGGCTGCACGCCCTTGTTCTTGAAGGCCGAGCCGTTGAGCACGGGCACGAAGGCCCCGGCAATGGTGCCCTTGCGGATGCAGCGGACCAGGGTTTCCTCGTCGGGCTCCTCGCCTTCGAGGAACGCCTCCAAGGCGTCGTCGTCCTGCTCCACCGCGGCTTCGACCAGCTTCTCACGGTATTCGGCCGCGAGATCGGCCAGGTCGTCCGGGATGTCGACACTGTCGAAATCGGCGCCCAGGCTCTCGTCGCGCCAGAGAATGGCTTTCATGCGCACAAGGTCGACAACGCCGGCATAGTCGGCTTCGGCGCCCACGGGCAGTTGCACCACCAACGGATTGGCGCCCAAGCGGTCGACGATCATCTGCACGCAGCGCATGAAATCGGCGCCGATGCGGTCCATCTTGTTGAC
>CAZVDW010000759.1:0-2327 GCA_964625645.1 uncultured Rhodospirillaceae bacterium | reverse complement strand
TGCGCATTCGGTTCGTCCCCCTCGCAGCGGTGATCACAATCGATGTCTGCAAGGGTGACGAATTCCACGGCATGCAATGTCACCACTTTTGGCGACACGCCCGCAATTTTATTGATCGTCGAACAAGAGCGGATTGCCGATAATCAGCCTGACCAGCTCGCCCCGTCGGCGCACACCCGTCTTGTCGGCAGCACGGCGCAAATAGGTGCGCAAAGTATCGACGCTGACGGCAAGCTCGTCGGCGATCTCGCGGTGGCGCTTGCCGTGCGAGAGCGCCCAGACCGCCTCCGCCTCGCGCCGGCTGAGGCCGTGCAAACGCTGGATCAGCTCGATTGGTGGCACTTGCTCGGTTTCTGAATCCCGCAAGAATAGCACCGCCCGCCAGCGCCCCAGCCCGATATCGAATCCGAGCGAGCGCAGCGGGCAGACGAGTGCGTTGTAAGGGCGTAAACCCGACGGGCGAGGCAGTTCCATTGCGCCGCCGGCGTCGACGGGCTCGCCGTCGCTGGCACAAGTCTGTGCCACCAGCGCCTCAAGTTCAGCGGTTAGCGCCGGCGTGGCGGCCCGCAAGCGACCCTCGCGGCCAATCGCGAAGCCGTCGCTGGCTCCAGCTATGGTGCGCGCTGTACGGTTCACTTCGCGAACCTGGCCCCGGTCATCCAGGAACAACACCCCCAGCGGCAGCCGGTCGAGTGCCTGCGCTTTTGCCGTCGTTTCCTCGCGCAAGACCGTCAGCTCGTCGCGGATCGCGAACGCGCGGGCAAAGTGGGGGAGGTAGCGCGTCACCTCGCGAGTCATGGTCGCCGTGAATGCACCTTCCCGCAAGCGCCGGCATTGGCATGTTCGCAAAATGTAACGCGAATTGCGGTCGACCATCGAGATGATGCTGATGGGAACGTCATATGGCAGGGCATAGTCGTTGAGATATTCGGATTGTTGATAGCTCTCGTCGGGCCAGAAGTCTTCCAGACGCGTTACCCTTCCAATCGGCTCTTCCGCCCGCCAGAAACGCTCAGGAAACGTGGCAGCGTAATGGTCTTCGTAAGGCTGCAGAAGCTCGGGTGGCGCGGTGGTTTCGAGAAGGGGGACTTCGCCGGTGACGGCATCTTCGATCCATATTCCGGTCGACACTGGAGATCCGGTTAGATTTCCCAGGTTGGCTAGGCAATCCACCCATCTGGAGTCATCCAGCGCGGCTTCGTATATTCCCTCGACGATGGTGTCGGTAGTGCTGGTCATCGCTTCCCCCCCGATCAACAGCAGTAATGAAACTCTCCCGCACCCTCGCGCTGCGTGTCAAGAGCCGGCCCTGGCTTTCGCCGGGCATGCCTGCCAAACTCGTGCCATGCTCTTGTCCGCTGCCATGGCCGCTTCGTTGAGAAAATTAGTGACACTTACCTTCCGCAGGTTATGGAAATTGGTAACTGTCACCATTTGTATGCTGCTTCTGGCCGCGCCCGCCGCTGCCCAGAGCCATATGGACAAGGCGCTGTTTCTGGAGCTGTCGGCGTCGCGCGATGGCGCCGAGTGGGGGCTTCTGCTGGTGCACTTGAAAGGCGTTCTGGCCGGGCTGGAGGCGGCGAATATGACGCTCGTGCGCCGCGGTGATGTGGCGCTCTACTGCCCGCCGCGCGATGCCGTGATCACGCCGGAGTGGGCGGCCGGCGAGCTTGCCGCCTATCTCGCGCTCTATCCGAAGATTCCCGGCAACACCTCGATCGCGGTGGTTGCCACCTTTGCGCTCGGCGAGCGCTTCGCCTGCGAAACGCCGACCCGCTTCAGGCCTCTGCCAGACCCGGCAGGCTGAAGTCCGGCTTGCCGAAATGCTGGCCCTGGCCCAGATCGACACCGATCCGCAGCAGCAGCTTGGTGGTCTCGTCATTGCCGACATGTTGGGCCACTGTCTTCATGTCCAGCGTGCGGCACAGCGCGACCATGGCCCTGAGGAAGGTCTGCGATTTGGGTGTGGTCAGCAGGCCACGCACATAGCTGCCGTCGAACTTCACATAATGGACCGGAAAGTTGCGCAGATAATCGAGGTTCGCCGCGCCAACGCCGAAATTGTCGAGGCTCAGGACGTAGCCGTCGTCGCGCAGCGCGCCGAGCGCCGCTATGGCTCCCGACGCGAAGCAGATTCTGCCTCGTGTATTCAGCTCAATGAGGATATCGGCGCCGGCAAAGGCGAAGCGCACGAACCGGTCCCGGTCCTGCTAAAAGGACGCAAGCGACCGTTCCATCCCCCCTCCAATCGCGTAGGTAGCCACCACGGAGCGTGCCGGTGCCGCCGTCTCAATGGCTCAATATGTGACGCTTGGCCACTTGATCAA
>CAZVDW010000758.1:0-3548 GCA_964625645.1 uncultured Rhodospirillaceae bacterium | reverse complement strand
CTCGCCGACGGCTCGCCCGGCCCCTCTCTGGCCTGTGCCGTGATCGTCAAGCGCGTCGATGCGCGCACCCGCTCCAAGACCTCGATCACCGAGCTGCTGCGCGACTGACACTTTCGCCAAATTAGAGGGGGCAGTTTTTTTTGAAACTGCCCCCTCTAATTGTTGAACCGCACCGGCGGTTGATCGGGGTCAGGTCTTTCATTTTGACATTCCATAGGCGGCGCTGTGCGCCATCGACAGTCACCAAATGTCAAAATGAAAGACCTGACCCCATTTTCGTGGTTCCGGGAAGCCTGCCCGGCAAGCCGCTCGCCGATGGCACGCCCGGCCCGTCTTTATGTGCTGAACCGCCGCGGCGCTGGGTGCGCCACGGCGGCTTGCCGTCTGGGGGAGAACGGACGGCTTAGATACGCTGGGAGCCGCTGCCGAATTCGGGATAGGCTTCGAGGCCAAGCTCCGACTGATCGGCGCCCGCTGCCTCGCTCTCGTCGTCGAGGCGGATGCCGACCGTCATCTTGAGTGCGGTCCAGACCACGAGGCTCGCGACCACGACCCAGGCACCGATGGCGGCGATGCCGAGCAACTGGCTGCCGATATTGGTCTCGGGGTTGCTGATCACGACGGCGACGGTGCCCCAGATGCCGCATACCAGGTGGACCGGGATGGCGCCGACAACGTCGTCGATGCGCAAGCGGTCGAGGAGCGGCACGGCCAGCACCACCAGCACGCCGCCGATGCCGCCGACCAGCACCGCGGTGGCGAAGCTCGGTGCGAGCGGTTCGGCGGTAATCGAGACGAGGCCGCCCAGGGCGCCGTTGAGGGCCATGGTCAGGTCGACCTTCTTGAACAGCGCCTGGCTGGTCAGCATGGCCGCGACCACGCCGGCAGCGGCGGCAAGATTGGTGTTGGCGAAGATCTGCGCCATCGCCGCTGCATCGTCGCCGCTGCCGAGGGCGAGCTGCGAGCCGCCGTTGAAGCCGAACCAGCCGAGCCAGAGGATGAAGGTGCCGAGGGTGGCCAAGGGCAGCGAGGAGCCGGGCAGCGGGTGGACGATACCGCCGGGGCCGTACTTGCCGCGCCGGGCGCCGAGCAGCACCGCGCCGACCAAAGCCGCCCAGCCGCCGGTGGAGTGGACCAGGGTCGAGCCAGCGAAGTCGCTGAAACCGGCTTGCGCGAGCCAGCCGCCACCCCATTGCCAGGCGCCCTGGATCGGGTAGATGACAGCCGTCAGCGCCACCACGAAGATCAGGAACGGCCACAGCTTGATGCGCTCGGCCAGGGTGCCGGAGACGATCGATGCCGCGGTCGCCACGAAGACCATCTGGAAGAACCAGTCTGAGGCGCCGGCATAGCCGTCTTCCGCCGCGTAGGCGGGGCCCGACATGTTGGCCCACGAGAAGCTGCCCATGAAGCCGCCGTCGACGCCGTCATACATAAGATTGTAGCCGACCAGGAAGTACATGATCCCGGCGATGGCATAGAGGCCGATGTTCTTGGTGCAGATGGTGGCCACGCTCTTCGAGCGCACCAGCCCGGCTTCGAGCATGCAGAAGCCGGCGGCCATCCACATCACCAGGGCGCCGTTGAAGAGGAACGAGAAGGTGTTGAAGATGTAAGCGGTCTCGCTGGCGTCGGCGAAGTCGGCATCTTGCGCCGTGGCGGCGCCGACAAAGGCGAGAGCGCCAACGAATGTGGCCAACCCGGCAAGGGCAAGGCGTTTGGTCAAGGTCGTCATCGAATTCTCCCGAACGGGTTGGGTCGTCGCGCCGCGGCATCGGCAAGCTTGCTGCGCCGGGCTTTCGGGAAAGCCTTAAATCAAGAACCGTGCCGACTCGGAAAATCCCAGCTATTCCGCGAGTCTTCAGTCACGAGCAGACACGCTCGCAGGGTAAGTGCCTATTTCTTAATCAATAAATTGCGTTGATGAAAAAACAAGCCCAAAATATGTGCAGCACAGCGAAAGGGCTCTAGTTGTCGAGTGTGGCCTCGATCGCGGCACCGACGCGCAACAGGCGCGCGTCCTCGCCGCTCGCGGCCATGGCCATCAGGCCGGCGGGCAGGTGCGGGGCCCCGCAAGGCAGGGTCAAAGCGCAGCACGGCAGCATATTGCCGAGCCGCGTATTGCGCAGGGCCAGGCCGTTGGCGCGGGCATAGGCGTCCTCGTCGTCGATGACGTCGGCGATCGCCGGCGGCAGGATCGGCACGGTCGGCGCCAGGATGGCACTGTAGCCCGCCATGCGGGCGTAGAGCGCCGGTGTCAGCTCGCGGATGGCCGTGCGTACCGTCTCGACGTCCATGGCGGCCATATCGCGGCCCTGGTGGAAGCGCGCCAGGACCGCCGGGTCGATGGCCTGGCCCTGCTCGTCGATCAGCTTGCGCCAAGTGACGTAGCCCTCGGCCGTGACCACGCCGCCATGACGGTTCAGACTATCGTCGATCGCGGCGAGCTCGGGCACCGGGCCGCGCTCGACCACGGCGCCCGCGGCCTCGATGGCCGCGATCGCCTGCTCGACCGCCTCGACGATCGGCGCATCGGCCTCGTCCCAGACGATGTCGGTCGCCACTAGGAATCGGCTGCCCGCCAAACTTACGCCATCCAGGTCGATGGCGGGGCGCGCGCCCATTATGGTGAATAGGGCTGCCGCATCGGCCACGTCGTGGGTCAGCGGGCCGACCGTGTCGAGGCTTGGCGACAGCGCCAGCACGCCCTCGCACGGCAAGGCGCCGAACGAGGTCTTGAGGCCGACCAGCCGGTTCCAGGCGGCGGGGATGCGCACCGAGCCGCCCGTGTCGGAGCCGATGCCCGCTGCCGCGAGTCCTCGCGCCACGGAGGTTGCCGCGCCGCAGGACGAGCCACCGGGCGCGCGCGGGGTGTCTTCCATGACGGCGTTGGCCGGGGTGCCGGTCGCCGGATTGGTGCCGATGCCGCCGAGCGCGAACTGCACCGTATTGGTCTTGCCGAGACAGACCAGGCCGGCGCGGGTGGCGCGCGCCAGCACAGTGGCATCTCGCGTGGGCAGCCGCCCGGCGAGCAGGGGCGTGCCGCCCTCGGTGGCGATACCGGCGCTGTCGTAGAGGTCCTTCCACGATATCGGCACGCCGTCGAGGCGGCTGCGCCGCGCCCCGGCCGCAGCTCTTTCGCCGGCCGCCGCGGCTTCCGCGCGGGCGCGCTCGGCGGTGGTTCGCAGATAGATCCGGCCATCGTCGATTTCGCCGATACGCGCCAGGAAATGCTCGCAGAGCGCGCTCGCATCGATCTCTCCGCGGCCTATGGCATCGCCCAGGGCGCAGGCGCTATTGCGGTGCCAATCCATACCAATTCCCTCAGTTCTTTTTTCGCACTGTCTGTTAATCGCGTAGACTTGTACTATATGCGCAACGTGGATATTGGTGAATCTTCGACGCCGGCCCCTGCGGTCGAATATGACATACGGTAGCTATCGTGCTGGATATGATTGTGGAAAAGTTTCGCCGAATCGCGGCGGCCTCTGCGGTGTCGGAGGGCGAGGCGGTCGATCTTCCTGAACTGGCGGAGGCTGATATGGCCG
>CAZVDW010000757.1:0-7520 GCA_964625645.1 uncultured Rhodospirillaceae bacterium | reverse complement strand
ACGACAGATTCCGCCGACCTTGCCCACGAGCTCGCCGAAGCCGCCACGGCCAAGGGCGCCGGCTTTCTCGACGCGCCGGTCTCCGGCGGCCAGGCGGGGGCGGAGAACGGCGTGCTGACGGTCATGGTGGGCGGCGGCGAGGGCACCTTCGCCACGGCGCAGCCGGTCATCGATGCCTTCGCCCGCGCGGTCACCCTGATGGGCCCGGTCGGCAGCGGTCAGCTCACCAAGATGGTCAACCAGATCTGCATCGCCGGCGTCTTGCAAGGTTTGGCCGAGGCCTACAACTTCGCGACCAAGGCCGGGCTCGACGGCGATCTCGTGAAGGATGTCATCTCGAAAGGCGCGGCCGGCTCCTGGCAGATGGAGAATCGCGCCAGCACAATGGTACGTGACGAGTTCGAATTTGGTTTCGCAGTCAATTGGATGCGAAAGGATCTTAAGATTACACTGGAGGAAGCCGGCCGCAATGGCGCGCGCCTGCCCATGACCGCCTTGGTCGATCAGTTCTATGCCCAGGTGCAGGCCCGCGGCGGCGGCCGTTGGGACACCTCCAGCCTGATCCATCTGCTCGCCCACGATTGACCGTGGCCGATAGCGAATTCGCCGAACGGACGGCACTTGTCACGGGCTCGGCGCGCGGCATAGGCCGCGCCATTGCCCTGCGCCTGGCAAAGGCCGGCGCGACCGTGGCTGTCAATTACGCCACCAGCGAGGCGGCGGCCAACGAAACCTGCGACGAAATTCGCGCCATGGGTCGGGAGACGGCCGCCTATCAGGCCGACATCTCGGATGCGCAAAAGACCGATGACCTTTTCGGGCGTATCGAATCCGAGCTCGGGCCGGTCGACCTGCTGGTCACGAATGCGGGCATCGCCACCTTCGCCGACAATCCGGACATGAGTGCCGAGACCTGGAACGAGATCATGCGGGTCAATCTCAACGGCACCTTCCACCCGGTCTGGCGCGCCAAGGATGGCATGCGCGAAAGGGGCTTCGGGCGCATTGTCTGCGTATCGTCGATTGCCGGTCTGGTTGCCAACCCGGTCACGCGCGGCAACCTCATCGCCTATGGCACCTCGAAGGCGGCGATCATCGCTTTCGTGCGCAATTGCGCCCACGCCATGGGACCGCAGCTGCGCATCAACTGCGTCGCACCGGGCTTTATCGACACCGATATGACCAAGGACATGTCTGACGAGGGGCGCGCACGCCTGCTCGACATGACGCCGCTGAGGCGCACCGGGAACACCTCGGAGGTCGCCGAGCTGGCGCATTTCCTGCTCAGCGAAAAATCGAGCTTCACGACCGGCCAGACCTACGTCACGGATGGCGGTCTGATCACTTAAGGTCCGCTTAGCCGGGCGACCGTATCGCCGGGCAAGGGCGCGGCACGCAGGCCGCTTGGCGTATCGCCGGCAATTTCCGTCCACACGCGCGTCTCCAGCACGTCCACGGCCAAGGCATCGCCCTGGCTGAGGCGGTGCCGGATGGTGAAGCTCGTGCGCCCGAACCTGGCGATCTGCGAGTCCACCACGACCTCCTCGCCGAAGCGCACGGCCGCCAGGAACTTGGCCTCGATGCCGACCATGGGGATGCCGGCGATCTCGCCCGATCGCTGCATGGCGTGCACATCGATGCCGACGGAGGCAAACAGGGCAGCACTGCAGGCATCGAAATATTCGAAGAACCGCGGATAGAAAACGATCCCCGCCGGATCGCAATGCCCCCATTCGACATAGATGCGGCGCCGGTTGACGTGCATGGTCTATGCGGCGTCCGGGTTTTCGATCAGCACGGCGATGCCCTGGCCGCCGCCGATGCAGGCCGAGGCGATGCCCCAGCGGCCACCGCTGCGAGCCAATTCCCGTGCCACGGTAACGGACAGGCGGACGCCGGATGCGGCCAGCGGATGGCCGATGGCGATGGCGCCGCCATTGACGTTCAGGCGATCTTCGTTGAGGCCCAGCTCCTTGCTGCAGGCCAGCACCTGGGCGGCGAAGGCCTCGTTGATCTCGAAGCGGTCAATATCCTCCAGCTCCAGCCCGGCGCTCTCGAGAACGGTTCTGATGGCGGGGACGGGGCCGATGCCCATGATCTCCGGCGGCACGCCCACGGTCGCCCAGGCGGCAATGCGCCCGAGCGGCTTGCGATCCAGCTCGGCGGCATAGCTACCTGTGCAGACCAGGGCCGCCGCCGCGCCGTCGACGATGCCGGAGCTGTTGCCGCCGGTCTGCACGCCGCCAAAGGCCGGGCGGATCTTGGCCAGGTCCGCGACCGATGACGGTCGCGGGTGGGTGTCCGCGCTGACCTCTCCAACCTTTCACGAAAGACGGATCTCCCGCGCCTCGAAGCCATCGCGCTCGAAGGTCTCGCTGGCTACCGGCACGATCTCGTCGTCGAAATAGCCGCCTTCGCGCGCCGCAAGAGCGCGGCTGAAGCTACGGGCCGCATAGGCATCGACGTCATCACGCCCGATCTGGTGACTGCGCGCCAGATTCTCCGCCGTATGCCCCATGGTCGCGCCGGGCGCGGGGTCGAGCAGGGCCTCCCAGAGAAAATCCTTGAACTCGACCTGGCCGAGGCGGAAGCCGTTGCGGTGGGTATAGGCCGCGACCGGATTGCGGCTCATGGATTCCGCGCCGACGCAAAGCGCCAGCTCGGCGCGGCCGAGCGTCAGGGTATCGGCGGCCTGGGCAAGGATTTCCATGCCGGTGCCACAGACCCGCTGCACGAGATGCGCCGGCACCTCGATCGGCGCGCCGGCGTAAAGCCCGATATGGCGCGGCAGGCAAAAGGCATCGAAGCTCGTCTGCGCCACGTTGCCGGCGATAACGCTGCCGATATCGTCGGCCGGCACCGCCGCATGGTCCAGGACGGCGCGCGCCGCCTTGATGCCGAGATCGGTCGCCGAGACCAGCGACAACGGCCCGCCGAGATCGCTGAATGGCGTGCGCATGCCGTCCAGCAGCCAGACGTCATCCCAGGTGGCGGTCAGCTTCGCCATGTCTCAACTCCTCTCGGTAAGCGCGATGACCCGTGCCGTAGGCGGGTCGGCGTAAAGCTCATCGACCAGGGCCCGGCGATTGTCGAGCAGCGCGCGTTGATTGATCGAGCCCTTGTCGGTCATTTCGTTGGCATCCAGCGATGGCGGCTCTTCGAGCAGCATCGCCGCCACAATGCGGTTCGAGCTTCCTGTCGCCTTCGCCGCCAGGGAGGCGAGGCGTTCCGAGAACACCCTTTTTGCGGCGGCGGCATCAAGCTCGGCGCAGGCCAGCGCATCGGCCAGGATCAGGGCCGTGGGATGAGAGCGGTCACGGCCGGCTATGACCACGTCCTGCACATAGGGTGCGAAATGCGAGATGAATGCGGCGCGCAGTGGCCCGACGCTCACCCAGGTGCCTGTCGACAGCTTGAAGTCCTCGGCGATACGCCCGTCGAAGACCAGGCCCTTTTGCGGATCGTCTTCATCGGCGAAGCGCACCGCGTCGCCCATGCGGTAGAACCCTTCCTCGTCGAAGGCGGCGGCCGTGAGATCGTCGCTGCGCCAATAGCCGGGCGTTATGGACGGGCCGCGCAGGCGCGCCTCCAGCTTGCCCTCGAGCGGCGCCAGCTTGAGCTCGACCCCGGCCACGGGCAGGCCGATGGCGCCGGAACGGCTCATGGCCTTGGAACAGCAGATGGCCAATGGCGCGCTCTCGGTGGCGCCGAGACCGGTGAGCATGAGGATGCTCTCACCGCAGGTCTCTCGTGCCAGGGCATCGAGCTCGTCCCAGACGAACTGGGCCATCCCCGCACCGGAGTAGAACAGCAGCTTGACGTTGCTGAAAAACCGCTCACGCAAGGCATCGTCGCCGCGCAGCCGCCCGACCAGCATCTCCCAGCCCTTGGGCACGTTGAAATAGACCGTCGGCGCGATCTCGCGCAGATTGCGCACGGTGCGGTCCAGGCCGTCGCCCAGCGGCCTGCCATCATCGATGTAAAGCGTGCCGCCGTTATAGAGCACCAGGCCGACATTGTGATTGCCGCCGAAAGTGTGGTGCCAGGGCAGCCAGTCGCAAATCACCGGCGGCTCATCCTGCAGGAAGGCGAGCACGCCACGCAGCATCACCTGATTGCTGCACAGCATGCGCTGGGTGTTGATCACACCCTTGGGCTTGCCGGTCGAGCCAGAGGTAAAAAGAAGCTTGGCAACGGTATCCGGCCCGACAGCCGCATGAGCCCCGGCGACCGCCGGCCCCGGCGTGGTCGCCGCGAGGTCCGCG
This sequence comes from uncultured Rhodospirillaceae bacterium, assembly GCA_964625645.1. Taxonomy (GTDB): domain Bacteria; phylum Pseudomonadota; class Alphaproteobacteria; order UBA7887; family UBA7887; genus UBA7887. The sequence goes on along the minus strand of CAZVDW010000757.1, from coordinate 3,255 downwards.
AACAGAGTCGCCTTGCGCGCCTTGGGCGCGGCGCCGGTCACAGCGATCTCGGTTGCTTCCGGCACGGCGCGCGCAATGGCAGCGGAGAAAGCCTCACCATCGGCGGCGAAAACCAGGCCCGGCGTGATCAGGCCGATAACCTCGGCAAGCTTGGCGTGATCGCTCGACAGCAAGGAATAGGCCGGCGATATCGGCGCATAGAGCACGCCCACATGCAGCGCAGCAAGGCCGAGCAGGGCGTGCTCGATATCGTTGCCCGAGAGAATCGCCAGCGGCCGCTCGGGCGAGAGCCCGCGGTCGAGCAAGGCCTGGCCAAGCGCTTCCACGGCCGCAAGCGTTTCGCGGTAAGTGATCCGCCGCCAATCGCCGCCAGCACTGCGCCGGGCCATAAAGGTGCGCTCGGGCGCGCACTCCGCCCAATGGATCAGCCGCTCTGTGAGCCGGTCGGGAAAGGCGGGCAGGGGCTCGGTCGCGCGCAATAGAATCGATCCGTCCCGGCGGCGGTCGACGACGGTTCCGAGAGGACCGAGCTTGACGTCACGGATGCGCGGGGCTGGGGGCATTGCGGTCGCGTGCAAAGTCATCGAAGGGCCGGTATTGTGCATTGTCACCGCCGCCTTACAAGGCCGTGGCGGGAAAGGGCCGAGATGACCTACGCACTACCCGCGCTTGACGCACTCGACGATGCCGCCGTGGCGGAATTTCGCGAGCAGGGCTTTTTGCTTGTCGAGAACGTGCTCGACGCGGGCATGGTGAGCGCCTTGCGCGACAGTTTTCCGCGCATCTTCGCCGGCGATTTCGATACCGGCGTCTACCCCGACGAATGGCATTGGCGCGAAGGCCTCAGTCTGCCCGACGTGACGCGCCACATGGGCAATGCCTGGAAGTCCGATCTGACGATAGCCAAGCTCGCCTTGTCGGCCGACGTCGGGCGGGTGGCCGCCAGGCTCATGGGCTGGCCCGGCACCAGACTCGGCCAGGACACCATCTGGTGGAAACCGCCTGGCTGCAAGCCCATCGCCATCCACCAGGACACATCGTTCCTCGATTTTCTCGACCCACCGCTGACCGTGACCTGCTGGACGGCGCTCGACGACACCCGCGCCGAGGCGGGCACGCTGGAATATTATCCCGGCTCCCAGCGCTGGCCGCTGACGCCCTTGCCACCCGGCTTTCACGCCCCGGACGACTACCGCGCCCTGTTGCTGGCGTCGGCGCAGGCGGCCGGAGTCGAAATCCCCGAGCCGGTCTTCATCGAGGCGCCGGCGGGCTCCTGCGTCTTTCATGCCGGCGAGATCTGGCACGGCTCGGGCGCCAACACCACCGACGACCTGATGCGCCGCTCAGTCGGCGTGCACATGGTGCGCCACGATGCCGAGTTCTCGGACCGGCCGGGGGGCTATATCTATCGCCGCTACCAGCACACGGGCAGTGCCGCGATGGATGAGAGCTTCTTTCCGCTGCTGTGGACAGAGGACGGCCGGCGCACGGACTGGATCGAGGCCTATTGCGAGAGCGGCCGGCGCGTTGAGGCGGCCTGACCGCGAATCCACAAGGAGCCGTCATGGAACTCAACCCCAACCTCGATTTCCGCGAGACCTTCGTGGAGGCCTTGGCCGCCTCGGTGCGCGTCAGGTTGCACATGCGCAACGGCGAGGCGCTCGAAGGCAAGGTCAGCGCCGTGGCGGACCACAATGTCGTGATTGCCTCGCTCACGGGCCGGGAACTCTATGACGCGGTGGTGCGCATCAATGACGTCTCGGCCATCGAAATCCGCGCCCGGGAGACTTAGCGCTTTTCCTCGTCCTTGGCGCGATCCCAGAGCGCGTCGAGCTCGGCCAGGGTCGAGTCCTCGGCCCGCTTGCCGGCTTCGGCCAGCAAGCTCTCGATGCGGCGAAAGCGGCGCTCGAACTTGTCATTGGCGCCGCGCAACGCCGTCTCGGCATCGACGTCGGCGTGGCGCGCGATATTGGCGCAGACGAAAAGCAGGTCGCCGACCTCGTCGGCCAGGCGCTCGGGCGGCGCGCCTTCGCTGGCGACTTCGGCCTCAAGCTCCTCGAGCTCTTCGCGCAGCTTGTCGAGCACCGGACGCAAGTCGGGCCAGTCGAAGCCCACGCGCGCGGCACGCTTCTGCAATTTCACCGCCCGCGACAAGGCGGGCAGGGCGCGCGCCACGCCGGCAAGGGCACTGATATCGTCTGTGCCGGCCTTGGCGGCGCGTTCCTCGGCCTTCAGAGCCTCCCAGGAGCGCGTCTGCGCCGCCGCGCTGGCAATGTCGGCATCGCCGAAGACATGCGGATGGCGCCGCAACATCTTTTCCGTCACGCCTTCGACGACCGAGGCAAAACTGAAAGCGCCGTCTTCATCGGCCATCTGAGCGTAGAAGACGATCTGGAACAGCAGATCGCCAAGCTCGTCGGCAAGCGCCGGCATGTCACCCTCGGCAATCGCCGCGGCGACCTCGTAAGCTTCCTCGATGGTGTGGGGAACGATCGACGAAAAGCTCTGCTCCAGATCCCAGGGACAGCCACCATCCGGATCCCGCAACTTCGCCATGACGGCAAGGAGCCGTCTGATTGGGCCGGGGTCTGGTGGTTCCATTTGTCGCATAATGTATATTATGAGAAATTATAAAGTTTCATGATCAGCGCCTGGCGAAATACCAGCGGGCTTCGCGGACGACGAAGCCAAAGGCCAGCATGAGCAGCACGCATACCGCCACCAGGAACGTCGCGCGCTCAAGTCCCAGGGACTCGCCGAAACCGACATAGACCGCAACGCGGATCGCGCCCCAGAGACTTCCGGCGGTTATCAGATAGGCCACGGTCAGGCGCACGGGTCGGCTTTGGTCCCAGCCGATAACCGTACCCAATATCCACAACAGCGGATCGCGCATCGCGCCACCGAGAAGCACCGTCAACAGTCCCGGCTCCATGTCAGTCCGCGGCCGCGGCAACGCGGGCCTTGGCGAACAGCGCGTGAAAGTTCGCCGTGGTGGCTGCGGCCAGGCGGCTGGCCTCGATGCCCAGCAGGTCCGCCACCACGGCGGCGGTATGGGCGACATAGGCAGGCTCGTTGCGGCGACCGCGGTTGGGCACCGGCGCCAGGAACGGCGCGTCGGTCTCCACCAGCAAGCGCTGCAACGGGATATTGCGGACGATGTCGCGCAGCGCCGCGGCGTTGCGGAACGTGACGATGCCGGAAATCGAGATGCTCATGCCGAGGCCCAGGGCCGCCTGCGCCAGCTCGGCGCCG
>CAZVDW010000756.1:0-1585 GCA_964625645.1 uncultured Rhodospirillaceae bacterium | reverse complement strand
GCCACGGCGGAAAATAAGCTCGCTATCGCAAAGCTGAACAAGGGCATCGCGAAGCTCGTTGTCGGCCAGGGGCGACAATGCGGCGATCAGCTCGTGCGGGAATTCGCGGCCGATACAGGCGCCGATCTGGGCCACTTCCTTGACCGGGGCCAGGCGGTCGAGGCGCGCCATCAGGCTGTCATGCAGGGTGGTGGGAATGGCGACGCCCGAGAACGGCCCGGTCAGCCTCCAGCTCTCTTCGCCCTCCTCCACGGCGCCGCTTTCAAGCACCGTCTTGGTCAGCTCCTCGACGAACAGCGGCACGCCGTCGGTCTTGGCCACGATCTGGCTGAGAACTTCCGCAGGCAAGGGTTTGCCGCCGGTGACATTGGCGACCAGCGCCTGGCCCTGGCGCCGCGGCAGGCGCGACAGCGCCAGCGTGGTGATATGGCCGTAGCCCGACCAGGGCGGATGAAATTCGGGCCGGTAGGTGACGACCAGCAGCACATTGGCGTCCTGGATCCTATCGATGACCGGGCCGACGGCCTCCAGCGTGGTGGGATCGATCCAATGCACGTCCTCGAGCAGCATCAGGGTCGGCTGGCGGCTGGCGATGCCGATCACCTGGTCGGCCAATGCCGCGATGGTCAGCTCCTTTTGCCTTTGCGGGGTCATGTCCAGCGGCGGATAACGCTCGATGGGCAGCGACATCATGGCGGCGATCAGCGGCGCTGCCTTCGCGGGCTCCTTGGTGCCCTGGGCGATGACGGCTTCGAGCTTATCGAGCTTGCTGTCGGTGTCGTCGTCGCGGGCGAAGCGGGCGACATGCCCGATCTGCGATATCAGCGGGTGGAAGGCGGAATTCGTATGGTAGGGAGAACATTGATAGCGTAGTAATGTATATGGCTCTGCCGCCAGCCGCTCGAGCAGAACCTGCGTGATGCGGCTTTTGCCGATACCCGGCTCGCCTGACAGCAGCACCACCTGGCCGTCGCCTTCGCGGGCCAGCGTCCAACGCTCCGTCAGCAGCGCTATCTCGGACTCGCGGCCCACGAAGGCGGTCAGGCTGCTACCCTGCGCGCGCGCCTCGAGGCGGCTGATGGTATCGGCCAGAGCGACCACGCGAAACACCTCGACCGGCTCGGTCACGCCCTTGAGAAGCTGGCTGCCGAGGGGCTCGAGGTCGAAGGTGCCGCCGATCAGCCGCCGCGTGTTCGGCCCGATGACGACGCTGTTCGACCCTGCCAGATCCTGGATGCGCGAGGCCCGGTTGGGTGTCTCGCCGACCGCCGCCTTGGCGACGGAGGGATCGCCGCCACCGGTCTCGCCGACCACCACCGGACCGCTGGAAATGCCGACGCGCGCGGCAAGCGGCACGACTTCGGCCAGGGTCTGGACGGCCTCGACACAATCGAGGCCGGCGCGCACGGCACGCTGGGCGCTGTCCTCATAGGCGCGCGGCCAGCCGAAATAGGCCATCACGCCATCGCCGAGATATTGCGCGACATGGCCGCCATAGCGCTCGACCACGGCACCGACGGCCTTCTGGTAGCGCGCCATGACCTCGCGCAGCTCCTCCGGGTCAAGCTGTTTCGAGAGCGCCGTG
>CAZVDW010000755.1:0-6501 GCA_964625645.1 uncultured Rhodospirillaceae bacterium | reverse complement strand
ACCTCTTCTCGGAAGAAGAATGCCAAAACTATTTCAAAGCTGCCGGATATGAGGCCAATTAAATGCGACACGCTCTAGCTCATAACATGATTCAACAGACAGAGATGAGTCAGATCGAATAGTTAGCATGTCCGTGTGTCTTGGGTCATTGGATGATGAATATTTGAGTTCCTGCCCTTTATATATGAAATAGTAGTCATTGCCTGTCATGCCTATTGAGCTATGGACAGCTATAGAGAAGAATCTGGACATGATGGACCCTGCGCATAGACTAGAGGTGCGAAATCGCGTTAATTAGCTTAGCTAGCGTTGCGTTTTGCTGAACCGTTCGCGATCCAAGTATTTTGGCGTCTACCCCAATACCCGCCGATACAACCCGATCAACCGCTCCCAGTGTCGCTCCGCCGCCGCCTTGTCGTATATCCGGCGGCCCGGAAAGGCGAAGCCGTGGTGGACGCCGTCGTACATCTCCAGCTCGCCCTTGGCGCCCGAGGCATCGAAGTGCCGGCGCAGCTCGGCGACCATGTCCAGCGGCGCCAGCTCGTCGTGTTCGGCGCAGGCGATGTAGAGCTCTCCCTTGGATTGCGCGAAAGTTAAATGCGGGCTTTCCACCGCGTCGCTGACCAGCCAGGTGCCGTAGAACGAGGCTGCCGCCGCCACGCGGTCGGGGTAGCGCGCGGCGGCCGCCAGCGCGTAGGGGCCGCTCATGCAATAGCCGTGGGCGCCGACCGGGCCGGGCTTGGCGTCCGGCTGGTCATCGACATAGGCGAGCATGGCGGCGATGTCGTCCATCACCGGCGGGATGGTCATCTTGGTGCGCACGGCGCGCATGCGCTTGTGCTCGGCGCTGTCCTTCTCCAGCACCTCGTCGCCGTAAGTGGTATCGCGCCCGGCGCGATAGTAAAGGTTAGGCAGCAGGACATAATAGCCGACGGTGGCGAGGCGCCGCGTCAGGTCGCGCAGCTCGTTGCGCACCCCCGGCGCATCCATGAGGAAGAAGACGGCCGGGTGCGGCCCGTCGCGCTCCGGCCAGCAGCTGAAGGTCTCCATGGCGCCGCCGGGGGTGGCGATATCGAGGGTCTCTTCGATCATTGCTCGGCTTCGTCCACGAACGGCATGTGCTCCGCCTGCCAGCCCGCTTCCGTGGCGTAAAGCATGGCGTCCCGGCAATGGGTGGCGCTATACGGCGGCGGCGTCACGCTGTCGTCGAAATTCATCATCCAACCGCGCGAGACGGCGAAGGCGGCCGAGGTCCCGGCCTCCATGTAATAGCCGCCGTCAACGCAGGCGTCGTCGGAATAGATGCGCACCTCTTCGCCGAGGTCGCCGTGCCAGACTACCTCGACGGCCACGGTCGCGATATGCGCGCCGCAGGGCCCTTCGCGGCTGCTGTCGATGCGGCCATCGTCGTCGAGATACTCGACGGCCACGATGTCGCCGGCAAAAATCACATCGGACTCGGCCGCGATTACGCTCGGCGGCGGGCCCGAGCAGGAGAAGGCCAAGGCCTGGCCGCTCACCAGCCCGGTGGAGATGGCAAAGGCGACTGCTGTTCGTGCAAACATAGCTGACCTCCTGTGCTCCCCCTTCGCCGCAGCCTATCATGGTGCGGCCCGCGTTTCGATCTGAACGGAAAACGCTGTTAGGCTGGCCCCATGTCAGCTTTGGACGCCTTCGGCCTGTTCGCCGTGACCGCAATGCTCGTCTGTTATGCGCTGGAAGGGCGCAGCCCGTGGTACGTGCTGGCCTTTGCCGGTGCCTGTGCTTTAGGCTCGGTCTACGGCTTTGCCCAAGGCGCCTGGCCGTTCGGGCTGGTCGAGGCGATATGGGCGCTGATCGCGCTGCGCCGCTGGCGACGTGTTGCGGGCGCGACAGTTTGAGTCGAGGCAGGGCGGCCCCGGCGGAGCCTGGAATGCGGTCGTGACCTCTGGACTGGGGAGAATGCCAATGCAATCAGGGGACTTGGTCTTCAGCTACATTGGGCGCGAAGGCAATCCGATCTCGGCGGTGACTGCTGGCTATCGCGGCGCTCGCGTGAATCATGTTGGGGTCGCCGTCCGCAACGCCCTCGGCACCTTCGTTTTGGAGGCCTTTCCGCCTGAGGTGCGGCTAACGCATTTCGATGTCTTCGCGCGTCGCTCTCACGATCGATCTGGCACTGAGCGGTTGCTGTTCGCACGTCTCAAAAGTGGACATAAGGAGCTGATCGAGCCCGCCATCCGCTATGGCCTCGACCAGCGAGACATTCCCTACGATCGGCTCTACCTCAGCGACGAAGCGAAGCTCTATTGCAGCGAGCTCGTCGTCGACATGTTCAAACATGCCAACGGCGGTGACGAATTCTTTGCGGAAACGCCGATGAGCTTTCGCGACGACGCCACAGGTCGGATTCACCCGGATTGGGTCGCCTATTACGCCTATTTCGGGCTCGCGGTGCCAGACGGCAAGCCTGGTTCCAATCCCGGCGATATCAGCCTCGATGCCAGGCTCGACATCTACGAGGTGCGCGGTGACATCCCCGGATACCGGCGTTAGGTTGCCAGCCCCCCTGGCACCCTTCGGTGCCAGTCGGTCGCCTGCTGGTAGGCCCAGCCGATGCGCAGCGCGGTCGCCTCGTCGTTGCCGCGGCAGACGATCTGCAGCGATAGCGGCAGGCCGTCGGCGAAACCGTCGGGCAGCGCCAGGGCGCACCAGTCGAGCCAGTTGACGGGGCGGGTGAAGCGCGCCGGCGTGGCGCTCTGGTCGATCTCGTCGATGGCCGGCGCGGCGGCCTCCGTGGTCGCTGTCAGCCAGGCATCGAAGCCCTCGAGCGCCGCCAATGCCGCGCGCTTTTGGTATTCGCGCTGGCGCAGAAGCGCGAGATAGTCCGCCGCGCTGATGTTGGCGCCGAGACGGATGCGCGGGCGCACGTCGTCGTCGAGCGGCAGGGTCTCGTCCTCGACCAGCTCGCCGACGAAGGAATAGCCCTCGCTGCCGATCAGCCGACCGACCAGCCCACCGTAGTCCATGGTCGACAGCGGCAAGCTCAGCGGCTCGCATTGCGCCCCGAGTGACGTCAGCGTCTCGATCGCCGCGTCATAGGCCGCGAGCACGTCGTCGGCGACGCCCGCGCGCTCGGCCGCGCTCATGGTGCCGAGGCGCAGGCCCGCGACGCCCTTGCGCATCCACGGCCGCGGATCGTCGCCGCCCGGGCCCTGCAACAGCACGTAAAGCGCCGCCGCGTCCTCGACATCGCGGGCCATCGGCCCCGGCGTGTCCATGGTCGGGGCCAAGGGCAGCACGCCGTCGATGCTGATCCGGCCGACCGTGGATTTGAGGCCGGTCAGCCCGTTCCACGAGGCGGGCAGGCGCACCGAGCCGCCGGTGTCGGTGCCGATGGCCCAGGGCGCCAGGCGCGCCGCCGTCGCCACGCCCGAGCCGCTGGAAGAGCCGCCCGGCGCGCGGTGCCGCTCCAGGTCCCAGGGGTTCCACGGCGTGCCCATGCGCATGTTGGTGCCCCAGCCGCCCATGGCGAACTCCACCGTATGGGTCTTGCCGAGCACGATCAGGCCGGCGCCGATGAGGTGGCGTGCGAGTGTCGCCGTTTCGCCCGAGACGCGCCCGGCCCAATGCTTGCTGCCGCCCATGGTGATGCGGCCCTCGAGGTCGATGATATCCTTGAGCGCGATGGGCACGCCGTGCCACGGACCGGCCGCGTGGCCGGCGCCGCGCGCCTTGTCGGCGGCATCGGCGGCCAGGCGGGCATCGTCGCCATAGACGGCGGTGAAGGCGCGCAGCTTGGTATCGAGCGCTTCGATGCGCGCCAGCAAGGCCTCCACCAGGGCGCGCGAGGTCAGGTCGCCTGAGGCCAAAGCGGTTGCGGCTGCGGAGGCGGAGAGAAATGCGGGATCGGACATGAAAACCTCTGGTCTCGGCACAAGGCAGGCACTGTGGCACACTTGGCGGTGCTCAAGGAACTCGGAAGCTTCCGCTATGCGATATGGCGCTCTGACAGGTTTGGCCCTGGCAATGTGGTTGGCATCGCCGGCGCAAGGCGCCGAGATCTTCCGCGATTGCCCGAACTGTCCGGAGATGGTGGTCGTGCCGCCCGGCGCCTTCCTCATGGGCACGGACGAGGAAGAGATTCCCGACTTGATCCGTGACGAAGGCTTCGACCATGACTGGTTCGCCGTCGAGACGCCGCGCCGCGAGGTTCGCATCGCCCGCGCCTTCGCCATCGGCCGATACGAAGTGACGGTCGCCCAGTTCGCAGCCTATGCCGCGGCGACGGGGCACCTGGCCGGTAGCGATTGCTATGTCTTCGGCCAGCCGGCCTGGGTGCAGGAGAGCGGCCGCAGCTGGCGCGACCCGAATATCGAGCAGAACGATAGCCACCCCGTTGTCTGCATGAGTTGGCTCGACGCCCGCGCCTATGCCGACTGGCTGGCCGACGAGACCGGCCTGCCCTATCGCCTGCCGAGCGAGGCGGAATGGGAATACGCCGCCCGCGCGGGGACGCAGACGCGCCGGTTTTGGGGCGAGGGTAGGGAGGGCCTGTGCAGCCACGCCAACGGCGCCGACCAGGCCGCCCACCGGCACTATGGCACGATAGTCATTGCCCCGTGCGACGATGGCGTGGTCAACACCGCGGCGGTGGGGTCGTACATCGCCAACGGCTTCGGCCTGCACGACATGCTCGGCAACGTCTATGAATGGGTCGAGGATTGTTACGCGGACGGCTATGCCCGCCTTGCCAACGACGCCAGCCCCTGGCCGGGTGACCCCTGCATCGACCACGTGGTGCGTGGGGGCGGCTGGCCAAGCCGCCCGGTGAATCTGCGCAGCGCCGCACGGCACCATTTCGAGCCCTGGCTCAGCGCCACCATGTTCGGCTTTCGCGTGGCACGCGACCTCGATTGAGCCGCCTTATCGCGGCTCCATCGGCACCATGGCGGCGAAGTCGTGCGCATCCTCGAAGGCAAGCGCGGCGGCGATCAGCGAATCCTCGCGCCTGTGTGGCGCCACCATCTGCACGCCGATCGGCCTGCCGTCCGTGCTGAAGGCACAGGGCAGCGATATGGCCGGGCAGCTCGTCAGGGTGATTGCCGAGCAAATCAACAGCCAGTCGATATAGGTTTCGAGCTGGATTCCCTCGATTTCCTTCGGCCAGCGGATGCCGCCGTCGAAGGGCGGCGTGACGGCGGCCGGGCAGAGCAGCAGATCGTGCTCGTCGAAAAATGCCGTGGCCCGGTGGAAGATGGCGCCCCGCGCCAGCTGGGCGCGGCTGATATCGCCGGAGGTCAGAACGCGTCCGGCTTCGATATTCCACACCACTTCCTCCTTGAGCAGCTCGCGGTGATCGTCGAGCAGGGCACCACGGCCGCCGGCGAAGGCGAGCGCGCGCAGCACGTGGAAGGTATCGCGGGCTTCGGAGAGGTCCGGACAGGTCTCGACCACCTCGGCGCCAAGATCGGCGAAGGCCTGTGCCGCGGCCTCGATGGCTCTGCGCACTTCCGCCGCCACGGGCACGATGCCGCCGAGATCGGCGCTGAAGGCGACGCGCTTGGGCACCACGGCATCGACAGCCGCGTAGGGGCTTGCGGGTGCTACCAGGGACAGGGGGTCATCCGCGTGCTGGCCGACCATGGCGTCGAGCATCAGCGCCGCGTCGGCGACGTTGCGTGCCATCGGGCCTTGCACCGGCATGTCGTTGAAAGGCAGGCCGGCCGGGCCGTGGGCGACACGGCCGGGGCTCGGGCGCAGGCCGATGACCGAGCAGAAACTGGCCGGATTGCGCAAGCTGCCACCCAAATCGCTGCCCGTGGCGAGCCAGACCTGGCCGGCCGCCAGCGCCGCCGCCGAGCCGCCGGACGAGCCGCCCGGTGTAAGCGCGCCGTTCCACGGGTTCCGGGTGCGCCCGAAGACCTCGTTGAAGGTTTGCGAGCCGGCGCCGAGCTCGGGCGTGTTCGACTTGGCGATAACCACCGCGCCGTTCGCCTCCAGGCGCTCGACCAGGAAATCGGAGAAGGCGGAGATATTGTCGGCGAAGATCGGCGAGCCGTGGGTGGTGCGCACGCCCTCGACCTCGGTCAGGTCCTTCACGGCGATGGGCAGGCCGTGCAGGTAGTGGGGCGCCGGATCGCCGGGTGGGTCGGTCATCAGCCGCTGCGCGCGTTCGCGGGCGCGCTCGAAGCACAGCGTCGGCAGGGCATTGAGCGTGCCGTCGGTCGCGGCGATGCGGGCCTCCGCCGCATCGATCATTTCCAGCGGCGAGACCTCGCCGTTGCGCAGCTTGTCGACAGCCTCGTGCGCACTCAGGCGAACCAGCTCATCCATTGTTCTCTCCGGCAAGGAAATCGATCGCCGCGGCGACGCCGCCGGCGCTGTGGGGAATGCCGGCCGTGCCGAGCGCCAGCTCGGTGGTGGCCAGGGTGCCGAGGATCATGGCCTCGTTGAGATCGCCGAGATGGCCGATGCGCGCCACGCGGCCGGCCAGTTTCATCAGCCCGCCGGCCAGCACCA
>CAZVDW010000754.1:0-2425 GCA_964625645.1 uncultured Rhodospirillaceae bacterium | reverse complement strand
GCCATTACCGCGTCGTCGAGACGCGGGCAGGCGCGCACGCCGATGGCTGCGCCGTTGAGCGTGGCGCCGTCGGCGCTGCCGACGAACCGTTCGCCAAGCACCGGCTGATCGACGAGCCCAAGCACCGGCGTGCCCTCGTATGTCAGGCCGATGAGAATGCCGAACAATGGCATGCCGGCGATGAAGGCGCGGGTGCCGTCGATGGGGTCGATGATCCACTGCCACGGCGCTTGCGCGCGCGTGCTGCCGTGTTCCTCGCCGAGGATGCCGTGCTCGGGATAGCGTGCCTCGATGCGCTCGCGAATGGCGGCTTCGGCATCCCTGTCGGCAATGGTGACCGGCTGCATACGCGCTATCGCGGCATCTTTCTGATCCACCGCAAGGGGTGAGCGGAAATGGCGCGACACGACCGCTCGCGCGGCCTCGGCCAGCTCGTCGGCGAAGGCCAGCAGCGAGGCCAGCTCGCTGTTATCGATCGAGGCTGCCATGTCAGCCGACTTGCCGCTTGGCGTCGTTGTAGAGGCCGAGCATGACCTCGTAATCCGGATTGATGTCGTAATCGACGCAGCGCGCCATGTCCGCTTCCAGCGAATACCATTGCAGGGCGTCGAGCTCGTGCGCGTTGAAGAGCTGCAGGACGGCCGGATCGCCCATCTGGCTGACCGGATTGTAGGTGCCGTCGGCAAAGGCGACGGTCTTGGCGGTCTGCGGCTGCTGCACATAGTCGAGGAAGTCGAAGGCCAGCGGCGACAGCTCCGGGTTGGCCACCGCCGAGGTGATCTCGACCCAGCTCACGCCGCCCTTGCCGTCCATCGGGCCGCTGTTCGGCGTGATGCCGCGAATGTGGCGCAGGCCATCCAGCCGGGCCGGCGAGGCGGTATAGGTTCCGCCCGAGAAATAGCCGTCGATCTCGCCGTTGATCAGCGCATTGTTGATCAGCCAAGCGTCGTCCGTGAGAAAGCGGGCATTGCCCAGCATGGTTTGCGCGGCGGCGTGGAAGCGGGCCAGCTCGCCATCGTCATGGGGCTTGAAGGGGTCGATGCCGGCGGCGATGCAGATGTGCAGGATGTTCCAGTTGTCGAAGGCGAGGATGGCATAGCGATCCTTCATCGCCGGGTCGCGGAACAGCGCCAGGCCCTGGTCTTCCGCCATTTCGAGCGAGATATGCTTGGTATTGACCACGAAATTGAAAGGTCCGAAGCGTTGCGCCATGCCGAGCAGGCGCTCGCCGTCCTCGCTGGTGGTCCAGTGGTAGGGCGCGCGAAAGCCCGGCAGCATGCGGTCCTGATAGGTTTCGTAGCGCTCGCGGTCGAGCGGCACCAACAGGCCTTCGGGGTCGAGCACCCGCCGCGCCCAGGGATTGTTGAGCGTCACCAGGTCCCAGATCGCTGTCTCTCCCGAGCGCAGGCGCTCCACCGCATCGGGATCCGAGGTGTTGAGCTCCGTGCGCACCTCGCACTCGAACTTCTCGCGGAAGGGATCCAGCACGTTGGTGGAGTCGTAACCCTGCCAGCAATAGATGTTGAGCTCGTGCTCGCGCTGGGCCCGGGCCGATGCGGGCAGCATTAGCGCCGCCGCCGCACACCCTGCCAGGGCGCCGAAGCGGCGGCGCGTCAGATAACGGGTCGGGTTCGACCGCTGCATCGCGCCTCTTGTCCCACCCGGCTCTGAGACCGGGCACATCATATTGCCGCGCTCCGGCTCAGAAAGAAAGCGGGGCGTGCCATCCGGCACGCCCCGCGGGTTTCTTTCGCTGGCCGGGAGGTCCCGGCCGGCGAATGCCGTTTGCGATCGTTTAGTAGATCGCCACCGGCGCGCCCATCGAACCCGTGGCGCCGCGAATCGGGGCCGGGCTGTAGAAGTAGGCGAACTGATAGACGCCCATGGAGGCCGCCTCGGAGAGCTTCATGTTCTCCTGGTTGATGATGCCGTGGCGGGTCTGCAGGTACTGATGCACGCAGAACGCACAGGCCGGATCCGGATTCGGAACCGCATCGCCGGGCCAGGTGTCGGCACCGGTCACGCCGGCCTTGACGTCTTCGGCGATCCAACGCGCAACTTCCATGCCGGTGCCGGGGCAGCCGGCATTGAAGGCGGCCGGATCTTCCCAATACATCTCCCAGCCGGTGCGGAAGATGATGGCGTCGCCAGGCATGCCGACGTAGTCGCTCATGCCTTGCTTGGCGAGCGCGCCGCGCACGTCATCCATGGAGATGACCTGGCCCGCTTCCATGCTGTCGACGCCGCGGTAGCCGGCGATATCGAGCAGGATGCCACGCGCGACGATCGGGTTCAGATGCTCGACGCCGAGCTTCAGCAGGCCATAGGGGCTGCCCATCTCGGCCGCCGAGAAGCCGTTGTACCAGCGCATCTCGTTCTTGTCGCCGTCAGCGCCGACCTGGACGCCAATATGGCCGAGGCCATC
>CAZVDW010000753.1:0-1633 GCA_964625645.1 uncultured Rhodospirillaceae bacterium | reverse complement strand
TCGTCGCTCCTTGGGATCGCTCAGAACAAGCTCAAAGTCCTTTTCGCTTGCATCGCGCCATTTAACTGACGCCCCAGAAAGCAATCTTTGTTCTATGTCTGCTTTAGTAAGGCGGGCCATTTAACCCTCCATTCCAAATTTTGTTTTTAGCGTAATCACCGTCTAAATAAATTTTGATTGCGTCAATCCTTGCTCCCTCATGGGATATTCATAAATTTCAGATAGCAGTATAAGATAAAATATTCTCGCAAAACATGCACTGTCGAATGTCTACGCATCAGTAAGGCCCAGTATCCTGAAAATGGACGTATTTTCAGCGCCAGCTTCTGAGCGCGGCGCAAATCGAAAGCAATATCGCCGGGATCAAAGGGATATTCGAGAAGTTCCTCACATTCGGCGACGGGCCGACCGACGCGTTTCTCGCGAACAACGCCGACTGGCTCGACGATCTTTCCTACATCGAATTCCTGCGCGATTACGGACGCCATTTCTCGGTCAACCGCATGCTCGGCTTCGATTCCGTCAAGCTGCGGCTCGAGCGCGAGCAGCCGCTTTCGTTCCTCGAATTCAACTACATGGTTCTGCAGTCCTACGATTTCCTGGAGCTTTCCCGCCGTCATGGCTGCCGGCTGCAAATGGGCGGCTCCGACCAGTGGGGCAATATCGTCAGCGGCGCCGATTTGGGCCGGCGTCTCGACCAGACCGAACTGTTCGGCCTGACCAGCCCGCTTCTGACGACCGCCGGCGGCGCGAAGATGGGCAAGACCGCGGACGGCGCGGTATGGCTGAACGAAGACCGGCTTTCCGCCTACGACTATTGGCAGTATTGGCGCAACACACATGACGACGATGTCGGGCGCTTCCTCAAACTGTTCACCGACCTGCCGCTCGATGAGATCGCACGCCTGGAGGCCTTAGAAGGAGCGGAGCTGAACGAGGCGAAGAAAACCCTGGCGCATGAGGCGACCATGCTTTGCCACGGCGAGGCCCCGGCGCTGGCGGCGGCGGAAACCGCGCGCAAGACGTTCGAGGAAGGTGCGCACGGCGCGGGCCTGCCGAAGGTCGACGTGCCGCAAGGCGAAATCGAAGCCGGCATTCCCGCCTATGAGCTTATGCGGCGGGCGGGGCTGGCCGCGAGCAATGGCGAGGCGCGCCGCCTGATCAAGGGCGGCGGCGGCCGGGTCAACGACCTGCGCATCGACGATGAAAAAGCGTTGATAACCGGATCCGATATCAATCCGGACGGCGTCATCAAGCTCTCCGCCGGCCGCAAACGGCATGCCCTGGTCCGGCCCGTCTAAAGGCAAGGAATATTATTGCGACGGCGAGACCGCGTCCTCGCCGGTCAGCGGCTTGACCTCGTCGCCGATCAGGTTGCGCAGGAAGCCGGGCGCCAGCGCGGAGAGCGGATTGACCGATACGCGCGGGTTCTCGAGGTTTCCTTTGAGGTTGTAGTTGGCGGCGAAGATTCCTTCGTTCCGGCCGCCGGTCAGCAATACCCCCAGGACCGGAATATTGCCGAGCGCGCTGTTGATCGTATAGGCGGGAACGACGGTGCCTTTCAGGTCCGCGGTTTTTTCGGGAATGTAAACCGCGCCTCGCGCCGTGATACCGATCGACGAGCCGATCGCCC
>CAZVDW010000752.1:0-4764 GCA_964625645.1 uncultured Rhodospirillaceae bacterium | reverse complement strand
CGACCTGCACCGGGTCTATTACGCGCCCGAGGTCATGCTGGCCTCGCTCGACCGCTTCACCATCACGGTACGCGGCCGCCAGACCCATGGCTCGGCACCCGAGCGCGGCATCGACCCCATCGTCGTTGCCTCGCAAATCGTTATCGGTCTGCAGACCATCCGCTCGCGCCAGATCGGCACCCGCCACGAGGCGGTGATCAGCGTCGGCCAGTTCCAGTCGGGCGAGCGCTTCAACATCATCCCCGACGAAGCGGTGCTGGTCGGCACCGTGCGCACCCTGAACGAGGACGTGCGTGCCGACATCAGGGAGCGCATGCGGCGCACGGCCGAGAACATCGCGGCCAGCGCCGGGGCGACGGCCGAGGTCGAATTCGATTTCTCCTATTCGGTGACGCGCAACAACCCAGATCTCGTGGCCTCGCTGATTCCCAGCCTCGAGCGTGTGGTGGGCAGCGACTTCGTGGCCGAGACGGCGCCGATCATGGGGGCCGAGGATTTCGCCTATTTCGCCGAGCAGGTGCCGGCTATGTACCTGTTCCTCGGCGCCCGCCCGCCGGCCATCCCGTTGGCGGAGGCGGCTTGGAACCATTCGCCGCGATTTATGGTCGACGAAGCGGTGATCGAGACCGGCATGCGGCTCATGGCGGGCCTGGCGCTGGACTATCTCAATCGACAGTGAGGGGACGAGCGATGCGCTTCGTGACTTATGCGATTCTGGCTTTGGCTCTGTTGGCGGCACCCGCACTGGCGCAGGACGAGCCGGCGGATTCGGCAATCAAGAACGCGCTCTACGATATCGAGCGCGCCGAAGCGGACTTGCCCGGGCTGACGCCCTCGCGCGGGGCCAACATCAAGCGCATGCAGCGCATGCTGGGGCTGACCCGCCAGCGGCTCGAGGGCTCCGCCAACAAGGATCATGCGAGCTATCTCGATGCGGAAGCCAGGCTGACGCGCCTCGAGCAGGCGTTGGGCGACCTCGCCGAAGGCCGCATGCCCGGCGAGGGCGCGGCCCCGCATGCCGCGGAGGCCGCCGAGGAGGCGCCGGCCGGCCCGGTCGATCCGGCGATCGCCGCGGCCGAGAGGGAGATCGCGCGCATTGCCGGCGAGCTTGACGGCGTTACCGCGTCCGATACGGCGCTGATCAAGCGCTATCGCATCCAGCTCGACCAGGTGGCCCAACGCCTCAACCAGATAAGCGCCAAGGACGACCCTGCCTGGCGCGCGGCGGCCACGAGCTACAATGTCCAGAACGAGCGGCTCAATAGCCTGGTCGCGCAAGGCGCGGACGCGCAGACACCTGTTGCCGATACGCCGGAGCAGGCACCCGATACCCCGGTGCCCGCGGATGTGGCGGCGGCCGCGAGGGAGATGGCGCGTATTGGCGGCGAGCTAACGGGCGTGACGGCCTCGGATAAGGCGCTGATCAAGCGCTACCGCATGCAGCTCGACATGGTGGGCGAGCGGCTGGCGGGCTTTGCCGACAAGAGCAATGGCCACTGGCGTATCGCGGCCGGCAATTACAATAGCCTCAACGAACAGCTCAATGCGCTGGTCGCGGCGGCCAATGCGGCGGGCGGCGGCGCTGTGCCGGCGCCCGCGGCTGCCGAGGGCGGAAACCAGGCCGACAACGACGCGATAGCCCGCGCCGAGCGCGAGCTCGGCATGATCGAGCGGCAGATGGGCGATATCGGCAAGGCCGACCGCTTCCTGAACGACCTGTCGCGGATTGCGCAAGAGCTCGATGACGTCGAGGACAAGACGACGCCGCAATGGACGGCCTTCGCCGAGCATTTCGGCGCCGTGCGGACAGGCATCGTCGACGGGGTTGCCGCCAAGCTGCTCGACGACCTCAACAGAACGATTGACGCGATCAATCGCCTGCAGCCGCTGCAATATCTGATCACAGAGGATGTCGAAGGCGTGCGCGACCGGCTGCGGGCGGTCAACGACTCGGCGAATGCCTTGCAGAGTAACGACCTGCCCAGCGTGCAGCGGGTGCTGGTCAACTTCGCGCGCATTGCGAAAGCCTTCGAGGAGCGGGTCGCCGCCGCCGAGGCCGAGCACGCCCAGCTCGGCGATGTCAACGGCGAGCTGGCCGCGATCGACCAGCGGGTTCGTACCATGCGCGTGCCTCAGGCCCTTACGGCGGAGGCCGGTGAGGCGGAGATACGCGCCTTTGCCGAGGCGGCTGCCGCGCTGCGCGAGCACATCGACACGGACCTCGCCTATCTCCAGTCGGTCGAGGGCAAGACGCCGCTGACGGTCGATCAGGGCAATGCCTATCGCTCTAACATGAACGAGCTGGCTTATGGCAGGCCCCAGGCGCTGGACAAGGCGCTCGCCGATTCCGCTTTTGCCGTCGATGCGCATGTGGAGCGCTTTGTTTCCACAGTCGCCTGGGTCGAGGAGACCGACCCGGCCGACCGTGACCACATGGCCAATCGCCTGCTTGGCGAAGGCCAATACGAGGAGACGCAGGCCAATATCGAAAGCGGTCTTGCCGCGGTCGAAATGGCAGCCGCGTTCGATGCCGCGATCGGCCGCGATGAGGCGCCGGACCGGGCGGCGCAGACCCAGGCCTTCCGGGCCGCCATCGGCGTCTGGGACGACAAGTTCGCGCAGTCCCTGGCCGCGGCCAGGATGCCCGAGGCCAAGTCCACCGACGGCGAGCTGCTGGCCGCCGCCACGGAGGTGCTGGCGAGGCCGAAATACGGCTATCAGTACGAGCGCATGGTCATCAACTACGACCTGCACCGCAAGGAGAAGAAGACCGGCGATATCGAAGCCGATTTGGTGCAGGAGACCGCCACGGTGACGATCTACCACTACATCTGGGACGAGTTCCAGGTGACCACGGCGGAGCAGGTCGGCGATGCCCATTACCTGTTCTACAACAGGCTGCGCTACTACCTGCAGGGCGACGAGACCACGCCGACCGACAAGTGGATCCTGAGCGAGCGCCACCAGGGGCACCGCATCCTGCCGGAAAACATAAGCGAGTAGGCCATGACCCCTTTCGACGTCGCGGCGCTGCTGGTCGTGCTGGCGGCAGTCCTTGGCTTCTGCAATCATCATCTGCTCAAGCTGCCCCATACCATCGGCCTGACGGTGATGGGCGCCGTCGCCTCGCTCGGCGTGCTGGGGCTCGACGCGGCGCTGCCGGCGGCCGGCCTCGGCGAAAGCGTGCGCGGCTTTCTCGCCAATATCGATTTCCATGCCGCGCTCATGGACGGCATGCTGTCGTTCCTGCTCTTTGCCGGCGCCCTGCATGTGGACTTGCAACAGCTGCTGTCGCGGCGCTGGGCCGTGTTGGCGATGGCGACCATCGGCGTGCTGATCTCGACGGCCGTGGTCGGTTTCGGCTTCTACGCCCTGACCGCGGCAGCCGGCGTCTCGCTGCCGCTGATCTGGTGCCTGGTCTTCGGCGCCCTGATAAGCCCCACCGATCCCGTCGCCGTGCTCGGCATTCTCAAGACCGCCAAGGTGCCGCCGAGCCTGGAAGGCAAGGTGGCGGGCGAGAGCCTGTTCAACGACGGCGTCGGCGTCGTGGTGTTCTCGATCCTGCTGGCGATCGCCACCGGCAGCGAGGCGTTCTCCTTCACCCACGCGGTCGAGTTGTTCGTGGTCGAGGCCCTGGGCGGTGCGCTGTTCGGGCTCGTTATCGGCTGGCTCGCCTTCCGCGCCATGCGCACCATCGACGAGCACAATCTCGAGCTCCTCATCACCCTGGCGCTGGTCATGGGCGGCTACGCCCTGGCCCATCAGCTGCATGTCAGCGGCCCCTTGGCGATGGCCGTGGCGGGGCTGCTGATCGGCAATCACGGCACGGCGCACGCCATGTCCGACGATACCGCCGAGCGTCTGCATACCTTCTGGTCGCTGCTCGACGAGGTGCTGAACTCGATCCTGTTCCTGTTGATCGGCATCGAGGTGCTGGCGGTCTCGCCGCGGCCGGAAGTGATCGTGCTCGGGCTGGTCGCGATCCTGCTGGTGCTGGCGGCAAGGGCGACGGCGGTGGGCGTGCCCTTCGCCATCCTGGGGCGCATACGGCCGTTCACGCGCGGCGCTTATCCCGTGCTGGTCTGGGGCGGCTTGCGCGGCGGCATATCGATCGCGCTGGCGCTGTCGCTGCCCGAAGGCGCGGTGAAAGATGTGGTGGTCGCCGTCACCTATGTGGTGGTGGTGTTTTCCGTGGTTGTCCAGGGCACCACGGTGGGTGCCACTGCGCGACGCTTTGTCAGAGACGAATGAGTGGGAGCAGGCTATGAGCGATTCGATGTACGAAAAGGGCCTTGAGATCAGGCGCGAAGTGCTCGGCCCGGACTATGTCGACAAGGCGGTGGCCAATGCCACCGATTTCAACAAGCCCATGCAGGAGCTTGTGACCGGTTATTGCTGGGGCGAGGTCTGGGGCCGGGAGGGCCTGCCGCGCAAGACCCGCAGCATGCTCAATCTTGCCATGCTCTCGGCTCTCAATCGCGAGAACGAGCTCAAGTTGCATGTGCGCGGCGCCATCAACAACGGCGTCAGCCGCGAGGAGATCACCGAGGTACTCTTGCAAGTCGCCATCTATTGCGGCGTGCCGGCCGCGATCAGCGCTTTTCGCGCCGCCGGAGAGGTGTTGAAGGAGATGGACGCCGAAGACTAAAGATGCGTGCAGCTGCGGCAGGCTTCGACCGATAGCCGGCTCTTGGCCTCCAGGCGGATGGCGCGCTGTTTGGGCAGATTGTAGAGATCGAGGACGTTGCTGTCATTGGCATCGCC
>CAZVDW010000751.1:0-2216 GCA_964625645.1 uncultured Rhodospirillaceae bacterium | reverse complement strand
GCGCGCGGGCGCTTTTGGACGGCCGCCTGTCCCCGTCGGTCGACGATGTGCTCGCCCTGGCGCCGCCGACCCTGCGTCATCGTATGGCGCTGAGTTTTGCTGCCCGCGCCGAGGGCGTCACCCTCGCTGAGGTAATCGAGCGGTTGTGCCAGCCATTCGCCTGATGTTGGGGCCGGGGTCGCCAGGGCGATGACGGCGGCGGCGAGCGTGGCCGGCTCCGGCGCGCGCTTGCGCCAGCGAGCCGAGCAGCTGGCGGCACCGCTGCCGCCCCTGCTGGTTGCCGCCGAGCGCGTCGCCGCGACCGTCGCGCAAGGCGTGCACGGACGGCGGCGCGTCGGCTCGGGGGAGACCTTCTGGCAATTCCGCCGCTATCAGTTCGGCGATCCCGCCACCGCCATCGATTGGCGTCAGTCGGCCAAATCACAGCGCCTGTTCGTGCGCGAGACCGAGTGGGAGGCGGCCGAGAGCGTGTGGCTGTGGCGCGACGCCTCGCCCTCGATGCGCTATCGCTCCCGTACCGCAATGGTCGAGAAGATCGAGCGGGCGAGCGTGCTGGCGCTGGCGCTGGCGGTGTTGTTGGCCCGGGCCGGCGAATACGTCGCGCTGTTGGGGAGAGCTGGCGCGCCGAGCACCGGCCGAGCGGCGCTGGCGCGAATGACCATGGCGCTCGACCCCGCCGCACCGTCAAGCTCCGAGCCCAATCTACCTCCCTTCGACCGACTACCGCGGGACGCTCAGGTGGTTCTGATCGGGGACTTTCTCTCGCCCCTCGGCGAAACCGTGGCGCACGTCAAACGCATCGCGGCTGCCGGCATCAGCGGCCACTTGTTGCAGGTGCTTGACCCGGCGGAAGAGGATCTGCCGTTCGCCGGCCGCGCCCGGATCGAGGGACTCGAGGACGAGGCCGCGCTTACCCTGGGGCGCGTCGAGAACTTGCGCGACGCCTATGTCGCGCGAATCGCCGCCCGCCGCACCACTCTTGCCGCCCTGTGCTCGCGACTCGGTTGGACCTTCGCCGGCCACCGCACCGACCGGCCACCCGCGCGGGCGCTGATGGCGCTCTACGCCGGGCTTTCGGGCCACGAGCGCCGGCAAGGATTGGGGGTGAGATGAGCCTGGGGGCGCTCGCCTTCGCGAGCCCGTGGATGCTGGCCGGGTTGGCGCTGCTGCCACTGGTGTGGTGGCTCCTACGGCTGACGCCACCGGCACCACGGCGCCTGGTGTTCCCCGCGGTGCGGCTGCTTCGCGGCCTGGGAAAAACCGAGGAGACGCCGGCCAGGACCCCGTGGTGGCTGGTGGCGCTTCGGCTTGGCATCGCCGCGCTCATCGTCCTCGCCCTCGCCGAGCCGGTGGTCAACCGAGGCATGGCGCTGGTCGGCGCGGGTCCGGTCTTGCTGGTGGTCGACGACGGCTGGGCCTCGGCGCCGGATTGGCGGCTGCGACAATCGGCGATGACCGACATCGTCGATGAGGCCGAGCGGCAGGGCCGCCCCCTGCGTGTGCTGACGACGGCGCCGCCGCCGGACGGCCGGCCACTCGCACCGAGCGGGTTGTTGCGAGCCGGCGAGGCGCGCGAACTGATCCATAGCCTCGCGCCCAAGCCGTGGCCGGTGGACCGCGCGGCCGCCGCGGCCGCGCTTGAGATGGCCGACGTCGCGGGCCCCGTCCAAACCATCTGGCTTAGCGATGGGCTGGAAGGTCTGGGCGGCGCCGCCACGACGATGACGATGGTGGAGCGCTTGCAGCGGATCGGCCCGCTGCGCCTGATGGCGCCGCCGGCCGAGGACCTCGCCAAAGCGCTCGCGCGACCGCGCAACGAGGGAGCGGCGCTTGTGATCACCGCGATCCGCGCGATCGCCGCGACCGAGGCGGGCCGGGCGCCCGAGGAGACGGTGTGGCTGCGCGCGCGCGGCGAGAATGGCGTGGTCGTCGCCCGCGAGCCGCTTCGCTTCGAGGCCGGCGAGGGCTTGGCGAGCGTGCGGCTCGAGCTTCCGACCGCGGCGAGAAACCGTCTCGAGCGGTTCGACATCGAGGGCCAGAGTTCGGCCGCCGCGGTGGTCCTGGTTGACGAGCGCTGGCGGCGGCGAACGGTCGGCGTGGCCTCGGGATCACCGCTAGACACGGCCCAGCCCTTCCTCTCGGACCTCTACTATCTCGAGCGTGCGCTCGAGCCGTTCGGCGAAGTCACCACCGCGGAGGTCGCCGCGCTGCTCGAC
>CAZVDW010000750.1:0-2872 GCA_964625645.1 uncultured Rhodospirillaceae bacterium | reverse complement strand
GCGATGCTCATGATGATCTGCACCGGATCGACACCGCCGCGGAAGGATCCGTCCGCCTCGCCGCGGACCAGAATATCACCGACCATGGCGACGAACGGCGCGTGCAGGTCGCGGATCACGGCGGAGCCTTCCAGGTGCCGCGCCTTGTGCAGGTTCTCGCTGTTGACCAGGCGCAGGAATTCGGGATTGTCGAGATAGTAGCTCCAGGTGAAGCTGACCAATGTCGTGATCGCCTCGACCGGCGCCAGATGCTCCAGCCGCAGGGCCTTCTCGGCGTCGCGAATGTCCGCGTAGGCCGCCTCGAGAACGGCAAGAAAGAGATCGTCCTTGCCGCCAAAATAATGGTAGAGCATGCGTTTGTTGACGCCTGCCCGCACGGCGATGCCGTCAACCCGCGCGCCGCCCAGGCCGAGCTCGGCGAACTCGGCCTTGGCCGCATCGAGGATGCGCGCGCGGGTGCGCACCGGGTCGCGCGCGGGGGCCATATCGGGCTTGGCATTGGCGCTCATGCCTGAGGTTATAACCATGGAGAGACCCAAGTGAAACGACGTATCGGCCTTATCGGCCTCGGTTTCGGCGCCCCGGCGCATGCGCGCAGCCTGATCGACTTGTCCGGGCGCGTCGATGCGATCGCCGCAAGCCGAACGCAGGAGCGCTGCGACGCCTTCTCCGCGCAGTACGATCTGCCGACCACGACCGACATCGACGGCCTGTTCGAGGACCCGGACGTCTCCGCCCTCGTCATCGTGACACCGCCGGACACCCACCTCGCCCTGGTCGAGCGCGCCGCTGCCGCCGGCAAGCACATCCTGCTGGACAAGCCGCTGGCAACCACCACCGCCGATGCCGCGCGCGTCGTCGAGGTGGCACGCAAGGCCGGCGTGAAGCTCGGCGTGGTGTTGCAGGGACGCTTTCGCGACTCGAGCCTGCGCGCGCGTGAGCTGATCGAGGCCGGCGCGCTTGGCGATATCGCCATGGGCACTGTCAGCGTGCCCTGGTGGCGCGCGCAAAGCTATTACGACGAGCCGGGACGCGGCACCTATGCGCGCGATGGCGGCGGCGTGCTGATCACCCAGGCGATCCACCTCATCGATCTGTTCCAGAGCCTGACCGGTGGCATCGCGGAAGTCGCGGCGATCGCCGCACGAACGCGCATGCACGACCTCGAGGCCGAGGATTTCGTCGCCGCCGGACTCATGCTGGCAAATGGCGCGCCGGGCAATCTGCTCGCCACCACGGCGCTCTATCCGGGCGCCAGCGACCGTATCGAGATCGTCGGCACCAAGGGCACGGCCATTCTCATCGGCGAGTGGCTGGAAGTGCGCTACCAGGAAGGCAGCAGCGAGACCGCCGGCAAGCCGCCGGCGGAGGGCGGGCTCAGCGCCAACACCGCCGAGATGCCGCACGAGCCCCATCGCGGGCTGATCGCGGATTTCCTCGATGCCCTGGATGAGGATCGCGACCCCGGCGTGACCGGCGAGGAGATCCTCGAGGTGCACCACATCATCGATGCCCTGCTCGAATCCGGGCGCGAAGGGCGCAAGATCTCGCTTTAAGGAGACCAAGACATGGCTGACCAGCGGCTCGGGCTGATTCTCAACGGCATTACGGGGCGGATCGGCGTCAATCAGCACTTGCGCTGGGCCATCGCCGCCCTGCTCGACGAGGGCATCGAGCTCGACACCGGCGAGCGCGTGGCGATCGACCCGATCCTGGTCGGGCGCAACGAGGAAAAGCTCGCCGCCCTCGCCGCCGCGCACGGCGTCTCGCGCTGGACCACGGACCTCGATTCCGCCTTGTCGGAGGCAGGCGATACCGTCTTCTTCGACGCCACGCCGACCGAGCAGCGCGTCGAGAACACGCGCCGTGCCATCGCCGCCGGCAAGCATGTCTATGTCGAGAAGCCGATCGCGGTCGACCTGGACAGCGCCGTCGGGCTCTACCACACCGCCCGCGATGCCGGCGTCAAGCACGGCGTGGTGCAGAACTATCTCTGGCTGCCGGGCATGCTGAAGCTGCGGCGCCTGCTCGACAGCGGCTTCTTCGGGCGCATCCTCGCCGTCAAGATCGACTTCGGCTACTGGATATTCGAGGGCGACTGGCAGCGCGGCCAGCGGCCGTCATGGAACTACCGCAAGGAGGACGGCGGCGGCATCGTGCTCGATCTCATGCCCCACTGGCGCTACGTGCTGGAGAACCTGTTCGGCGCCGTCACGGATGTGAGTTGCCTGGCGCTCAACCAGACCACGCAGCGTTGGGACGAGAAGGGCCTGCCCTATGCCGCGACCGCCAACGACGCGGCCTTCGCCACCCTGCTCATCGACGAAGAGCTGCCGGTGCACGTCGCCACATCATGGGGCACGCGGGTGCGCCGTGACGATATCTCGGTGATCCAGGTCGACGGCGTGCTCGGCAGCGCCGTGGTCGGGCTCTACGACTGCTGGATCCAGCCCCGCGCCGCCTCGCCGGCACCGGTCTTCAATCCCGATCCCAGCAACCGCCATGACTACCACGGCGACTGGCAGCGCGTGCCCGACAACGGCGACTTCCCGAGCGCCTTCAAGATCCAGTGGCGGTTGTTCGTGCGCCACGTCATGGAGGACTTTCCCTTCCCCTGGGACCTGCGGGCAGGCGCCAAGGGTGTTCAGCTCGCCGAATGCGCGCTGCAAAGCTCCGATCAGCGCCAGTGGCTGAAGATTCCAGAGATTCCCGCCTGATTGGGCTTGGCTCTGGCCTTGCCGTCGGCGATTATCGCGCCCCGCCAATTGCCTCGAACAAGGAGAACAAGAGCATGGCTATGATGACGAGATTCTTAATTGCCGGTATCGCCGTTGCCGGCATCGGCACTGCGGCGCTGGCCGGGCCCGAGCGC
>CAZVDW010000749.1:0-2241 GCA_964625645.1 uncultured Rhodospirillaceae bacterium | reverse complement strand
CCGTGGGCGCCGTGGATCTCGACCCCGTCGAAGCCGCATGCCTTGGCATTGGCGGCGGCGGCGGCGAAGGCGGCGATGCAGTCGTCGATGTCCTGCCGGCTCATCTCCACCGGCACCTCGCGCTCGCCGGTGGCGATGGCGGAGGGGGCATAGCCCGGCACCTCGCGGTCGGGCTCGGTGCCAAGCTGGCGCTGCGCCCCGACGTGCCAGATTTGCGGCATGATCTTGGCGCCCGCGGCATGCACCTCGTCCACCACGTGCCGCCAGCCGGCCAGGGCCTCGTCGCTGTACATGTTCGGCACGCCGTCATAGCCGTTGGCAGCCTTGTGCTCGATAAACACACCTTCGGTGATGATCAGACCGACGCCGCCTTCGGCGCGGCGGCGGTAATAGGCGGCGACATTTTCGCCGGGCACGTTGCCGGGGCACTTGCGCCGCGTCATGGGCGCCATGACGATACGGTTGGGCAGGGTCACGCCTTTGATGGTGAAGGGCTCGAAAAGAACGTCTGCGTTCGCACTCATGAGGGTTCCTTGTTGTGGCAACGGGATAGAATCGTAGCGCCGGGCGCCGGCCGAAATCAGCCGTCGCCCGGCGCCGAAGCGGTTAGGGTATGACGGTGACGATGCACTTGAAGCCGTCCGCGCCGGCTTCCCAGCCATGCACCACGCCGGGTCGGAAGACGATGGTATCCCCGGCGACGAAAGGCGTTGTCGTGGCAAGCGTTTGGCCGGTGGCCGCTTTGCCTTCCGGGCCGTCTAGAATGTAGGTGAACATGGTGCCGCTGCCTTCGGTCATGGTCACCACGTAGGTGTCCGGGCCCGAATGGGCCGGATAGGTGGCGCCGGGCCCGAAGGTGAAGGCGATATAGGTGAGCTTGCCGGGCAGGGACGTGAAGAACGGCGCGAATGTCACCTCACCGCCGATCGCCAGCTCGTCGTGCGTGGTTATGGCCGAATAGGTCATCTCCGCCTGATGCTCGATAATGATGGGAACCTTGCCGGCGGTGTTCTCGGTGATTACCGTGCGCGCGGATGCCGCGCCTGCCGACATAAGAATGCCACACACGGCAAGCGCGCCCAGCGGTACTGCGATTTTCTTCACGATCTTCTCCCTTGACCCGGAATGTTGACAATCGGGACTGCCGTCCGGTCCCCCCCCCCCCGAAGCGGCCTCCAGTGAGCTGTGAAGCTAGCATAGGCGCGCGCGGGCTGTCTGCCTCCATGGCAGGTTGGCTTGCTACATTGTCACCATTCTAAAAACTATCTTGTGGGGCCCGGCGGACTTGCGCCGTCGACGCTTGCGTGGGCAAACTCTTTTCCTGCCGTGGTTTTGCCGGGGGGTAGCTTGGTCATGACGGTTATGAACATCTGTCTGCGCCGAATACTGTGGCTGCTGCTGGCCGGCCTAGCGCTGCCTGCGTCTGCCTGGGATGGCGACGACTCCGCCCAATTCGACGAAGGTGAAGCCCTGCTGATCCTGGTGATTTTGAACAACAACGATGTTGCCGGCGAGATGATAGAATCGTTCCTGGCTGCCGGCGGCATGTTCGACTTCGAAGTAACCGATGGCGATAACGCCATCTATAGGCTGGGCACGGCCGTGGCGGATCCGGTATTCAAGATTCCCCAACAATATGTCAACGCCGACGGCAGGCTCACCGGCGAATACGACTACGCCCTGATCAATGACCTGTTGCACGAGTTCTTCCATGCCTATGTCGATCAGGTGGTGACCAAGGGTCACGACTCGGAGACCGCGGATATCCTGAAAAAAGGCGTTGCCTGGTTGGAGAAGCAAAACATAGATACGTCGAATTCGATA
This sequence comes from uncultured Rhodospirillaceae bacterium, assembly GCA_964625645.1. Lineage (GTDB taxonomy): Bacteria > Pseudomonadota > Alphaproteobacteria > UBA7887 > UBA7887 > UBA7887. The sequence goes on along the minus strand of CAZVDW010000749.1, from coordinate 417 downwards.
GGGCCGTCGAGCATTTCGAGCGCAGAGTTTTTCATGAATGCTGCGGACGGCGACATTGAAGTGGTAGAAGCGATAAAGATCGATTTCTTCGAGGAATTTGTCGGGCAAATGATTAACAATATGGCGTTTCAACACCAGAGAATCGCAAAGAACCTGTCCAAGGGCAGCATCGACGAGGACGAAGCCGCCAATTTATGGGCGATGTTTATTGCGGGAATGGAGCAAGGTTCGTATCAGGGATATTCCTACCCCGAGCTGCCAAAGGCGACCGTCAAGGGGAGTCCGCCAAAGTTCCTGATCGATTACGTGGTCGAGCTGTTGGGGCTCGGTTACGAGAGCGAGTGCGGCCAACGCGCCCGCTTGCTGGGATTGGCCAAGGGGCAGGGAGACCCCGAGGCTCAGTTCCTGCTCGGCTTC
>CAZVDW010000748.1:0-5567 GCA_964625645.1 uncultured Rhodospirillaceae bacterium | reverse complement strand
CCCGACAAGATGTCGATGGTCGCCAGGATCTTCGCGGTCAGGATGGCGGGCCGGTGCGGCACCACCATGACCGAGGTGAGAAAGCGGATCTTCGATGTTGCCGCGGCCAGGAACGCCATCAGGCTCAGCGGCTCCATGTATTCGCCGCTGGCGCTGCCGGGAAAGATGCCGCTCTCGGTGTAGGGATAGCGCGTCTCGATATCGCTCGGCACCACGATGTGATCGGTCGCCGCGGCATAGGCATAGCCGAGCTCTTCGGCGCGGCGGGCGACGCTCAGAATGGCGTCGCGATTGCCGAAAACGCCCCTGGTCGGCACGACGAAACCATAGTCCATACTCGGTCCTCCTCGGTTATCACTCGCTCGCATCCCTCGCAGCGCCAACGCTAGAGCCTTATCTGGCTGGATGGAAGCGGTTTGACCGGCCTTGGCGCTGGCCTGGCTAGGCGCGCGTCGCCGCGCTTGGCCGAGGTCCCCGCGTCGCCCGGCGCAGCGCTCCTACCCGAGCCGCTTGCCATCGACCTTTCGAGTTAGGTGACTGTCACCGAACTATACCGTGTGTATATGCGTTGATCACAACATATGATTGGGTGACAGTCACGAAACTTATGCGAGATTATATTCCTGGTATTGCTATTTCTTATTTAGTGACCGGCACCTGTCGTCCGCGAGCGGACGGTCGTTGTTCAACAGCCTGTTAGAGCAGGTGCCGCCGGTTTGGAAGCGCGGCGAAGTCGGCCGGCGTGTCGATGTCGAAGCCGATGCCGGCGATATCCACCACCGCCACGGTAAGTCCGCGGCGGCCTGCCTCGGCCTGGTGCGCGGCGGCGCTGCCGTCGCCGAAAGCGAAACGGAAGCCGCGCGGGCGCGTGAGATAGAGCGCGTTGGTGCCGCCGCCGTGGCGGTCGCGGCAAATCACCGCCGCGGCATCGCCGCTTGCGTGCTCGCGGACCCGGCCAAGCTCGCCGGCCGTGACCAGCGGCAGGTCGGCCGAGACGACCAGGATTTTCTCGCTGCCCTGTTCCAGGACATGGTCGCGCGCCGCCGCCAGCGCTGCGTTGAGGCCGCCGCCGGGCGGCTCGGCGATCACCTCGGTGCCGAGCCTGCGAGCGAAATCGCGGGTTTCCTGGCAGCCGCTGACGACCAGCTGCCGCGCGTCATCGGGCGCCGCCGCAATAACGTGGGCAAACAGCCTCTCATTGAGACGCCGCCGCTGTGCTGCCGTCAACACGCCGGCAAGCCGCGACTTGCCCTCGACCAGCGACTTGACCGGGACGATCAGCCAGTCCGGCATGGGGTGCTCCGGGCGAAGCACAGCACCTCGCCCGCCAGCCTGGCGCTGTCCTCGGCATCGCGCATGATCGCGTCGGTGACCAGCACCTCGGTGCCGCCGGCCCGGATCGCATCAGCCGCCTCGGCGTCGACCGTGTCGATCACCAGGCCGTCGAGCGCCAGGTCGCGATAGAAGGCAGCGATGCCCGCGGCCGAGGGCTCATGGCCGAGGCTCCGCATCACCGCCGCCGCCGGGCCCTTGACCGTCTTGCCGCCGATGATCGGCGAGACCGCGACCAGGGGCGCGCGGCGCCGTCCGAGCATGGCGCGAACGCCGGGCAGATCGAGGATCGGCTGCAGGCTGAGGATCGGGTTCGAAGGGCAGAGGATGATGGCGGCGAGGACGTCGTCGGCGAGCGCCGCCGCAAACGCAGGGCTCGGCGCAGCGTCGGCGATGCCGGCGAAGTCGATGCCGCTGACCACGGGCTGGGCGCGGCGGCGCACGAAATAATCCTGGAACTCGAGCCGGCCCCGGTCGGTATCGAGCATGGTGCGCACCGCATCGTCGCTCATCGGCACGATCGCGTGGCGGATGCCGAAGCGCGCGCTCAGGGCCGCGGTCGCCTGGCTCAGGGTCTTGCCGCTGGCCAGCAGGCGGCTGCGCTCGACGTGGGTGGCAAGGTCCTGGTCGCCGAGCCGGAACCAGGTCTCGCCGCCGAGTGCCTCGAGCGCTGCCATGAAGCGCCAGCTCTCGCCTGCCAGGCCCCAGCCCGTCTCCGGGTTGTCGCGCCCAGCGAGGGTGTACATGACCGTATCGAGATCGGGCGAGATGGGTAGGCCGAAATGCGCGAAATCGTCGCCAGTGTTGACCACAACGGTCAGCGCCTCGGGCGCCAGCTTGCGCGCCAGGCCGCGCGCGAGCTTGGCGCCGCCGACACCGCCGGCAAGGGCGAGAACCTTCTCCCCGCTCATCGGAACAGGTCGATCTCGGCCGGGCGTAGCAGGTCGCTGGCAACACCGTCGCCCGGGCCGAAAGGGACGCCACGGGCGAGCACGATGGGCTGGCCCTCGTCGCCCTGGCCCATCATCAGCGATGCCGCGGCGGCCAGCTCGTCGGCCACGGCGACCTCGCTGACCTGTAGCGCGCGCCGCTGGCGGTCGGGCCGGCCGCGCAGGTCGACCAGCGCCGGCAGCCCGCTGACGCCAAGCGCGATGCCGCTGGTGCCGAGCCGCCAGGCCCGGCCGACGCTGTCGTTGATGACGACAGCGACATCGACGCCCGCGCGCTCAGCCAAGGCGCGGCGCAGCTCGGCACAGGATCGGTCAGGGTCTTCGGGCAGCAGCAGCACGCGCTCGCGGCCTCCCTCGCCCGGCACGTTCGAGCTGTCGATGCCGGCATTGGCGAGCACCACGCCGAGGCGATGCTCGACGATGAGGATGCCGGGGCGCTGGCGCAGCACGCGCTTCGATTCGGCGAGTATCAGCTCAACCTGTCGGGCATCCTTCTCGACCTCGGCGGCAAGCGCGCGGGCCTCTGCCGAGGGCACCACCTCGTCGAGCAAGACCATGCGACCTTCCGCCTTGGAGACGATCTTCTGGGCCACCACCAGCACATCCCGCTCGCGCAACACGCAGCCGGTCGCCAGAACGATCGCCGCGAGGTCGTCGCCTGCCTGCACCTCGGGCACACCGGCCAGAGGCTGAAGAGTCAGAGGGGCCGGTGCTCTCAAGGCTCGACGCCGGTGATACGGATGCCGGCAGCGCCGGCCTTGTAGCGCCGGTTGATCGAAATCAGCACGGAGGTGAGCGCTTCGGCGACCACGGAGTTGGCCAGCGGGCCGGCATGCCAGGCGCGCAAGCCGATCGCGCCTGCCAGCCCGACCACGGTCTCGCGCGCGTCCTTGTCGTCGCCGCAGACCAGCACGTCACACTCGATCTCCCGATCAAGCTCCGCCAGAAGATGCGCCGCAACGTTCTGGAAGGCCGAGACCACGCGCACCTGCTCGCCCAGCGCCTGTTGCAGTGCCACCACTGCCGAGCCACCCTCGGGAAGCTGCACGCGCGCTACCTTCGGCGGCACCAGCGGCACCGTGGCATCGATGAGAATCTTGCCGTCGAGAGCCGGCGCCACCTCGCGGGCGGTCGTCACCTGGGCCGCATAGGGCACGGTCAGCAGCACGATGTCAGCGCCTGCCGCAACGTCGAGGTTGGCTCCGTGGCCGATCCGCTCGCCGCCAAGCCGGGCATTGAGAACCTCCGCCACATCCCGCGCCCGCTCTGGCGAGCGCGAGCCGATGCCGACCGCATAGCCCGCATGGGCCAGCCTGAGCGCCAGCCCGCTGCCCTGGGCGCCGGTCCCGCCCAGCACGCCGATGCTAGGCAAATCGCTCATTCCGCGACTTGCCCGACCAGGGGAATCATGGGCTCCAGCGGCTCATAAAGCGTGCTGCGCCGGGCCGGCTCACGGCCGAGCGACTCGATCAGCGCATCGAGGCGTTCCGGGGTCATTTCCTGGCCATGCACCGCGCCCGCCGCGCGCGAGATGCTCTCGTCCATCAATGTGCCGCCGAGATCGTTGGCGCCGGCGCTTAAGCAGGCACGCGCGCCTTCCTCGCCGAGCTTGACCCAGGAAACCTGGATATTGGCGATGTGCGGATGCAGCACCAGCCGCGACACCGCGTGCATCAGCACCGCCTCGCGGAAGGTCGGGCCCTGGCGCGCGCCCGGCGCGATAGATCGGCGCCTCCATGTGCACAAACGGCAGCGGCACGAATTCCGTGAACCCGCCTGTGCGCGCTTGCAAGGCGCGGATATGGCCGAGATGACGCGCCCAGGCGCGCACCGGCTCCATATGGCCGAACATGATGGTCGCGGTCGAGCGCAGGCCGAGCCCGTGCGCCGCCGCCATCACTTCCAGCCATTGCCCCGTGCCGATCTTGTCCGGGCAGAGCTCGGCGCGAACCTCGTCGTCGAGAATCTCCGCCGCCGTGCCGGGCAGCGAGCCCAGCCCGGCATCTTTGAGTCTGGCAAGAAACTCCGGAACGGTTTGGCCGATGCTTTCGGCGCCCTGCCACACTTCGAGCGGCGAGAAGGCATGGATATGCAGCTCGGGCAGCTCGGCCTTGATCGCCTGGCAGAGCGCGACATAGGTCTCGCCCGTGTAGTCCGGGTGGATGCCGCCCTGCATGCAGACCTCGCTGGCGCCGCGCTGCCAGGCCTCGCGCGCACGGCGCACCACCTCCCCGACCGTGAGATTATAGGGCGGGCCGCGCAGGCTGGCCGCGCCGGCACTCTTGGCGAAGGCGCAGAAGCGGCACCTGTACTGGCAAATATTGGTGTAATTGATATTGCGGTTGACGACATAGCTCACGGCATCGCCGACCACCGCGGCACGAAGCGCGTCGGCTGCGGTGCAGACGGCATCATAGTCGGGACCACGGGCCCCGAACAGGCAAACGATCTCGTCCTCGCTCAGCTCTTCGCCGGCGCCGGCCTTGTCGATCAGCCGGCCGAGCGCGGCATCGAGGCGGCCGGCCACGGGCGGGCGCGGCATGTCGTCTGTCGGCGGCGGTGCCGAGCCACCGGGCGACCACGGCTGCTCGCGCGCGAAACCGCTGCTTTCGGACGCCCGCAACAGCCGCGCCGCCAGTCCCGGATCGACCCAGCGCTCGGCCTCGGCGACATAGGCCGGATAGACCGCCAGGCGCTCGACCAGGCAGTGCCCGGCCGCCTCGCTTTGCGCACCGAGCGCGTCGAGATGGGGCCACGGCGCCTCGGGATTGACGTGATCCGGGGTGACCGGCGAGATGCCGCCCCAGTCATTGAGCCCGGCGCCGAGCAGGCGCGGATAGTCGTCGGCGCTGAGGTTGGGCGGTGCCTGGATGTTCATCTCGCTGCCGAAGGCGAGGCGCGCGGCGGCGATGGTCCAGGCCAGCTCGCCGTGGCCGGGCTCAGGCGCGGCGGCCATGGGCGTGTCCGGCTTGGCCCGGAAGCTCTGTATGATGATCTCCTGGATATGGCCGTGGCGCCGGTGCGGCTCGCGCAGCGCCAGCAGGGCGTCGATACGCTCGGCGCGGCTCTCGCCGATGCCGATCAGCAGTCCCGAGGTCAGCGGCACCTGAGCCTCGCCGGCTCGCTCGATAGCCGCGAGGCGCAGCGCGGGCCGTTTGTCAGGTGAGCCGAAATGCGGCCCGCCGCGTTGGCAAAGCCGTTCGGCCGCGCTTTCGAGCATGATGCCCTGGGACACCGAGACCTTGCGCAGCGCCCGCATCTCCTCGGCGTCGAGCACCCCCGGAT
>CAZVDW010000747.1:0-4600 GCA_964625645.1 uncultured Rhodospirillaceae bacterium | reverse complement strand
TGGTAAATTCGGCGAACCCCGGGCGCAGGATGATCATGGCGCCGGCAAAGCCGACCAGGATGGCCGTCCAGCGCCTGGCGCGCATCACCTCGCCAAGGATCAGCACCGCCGCGACGGACGCGAATAACGGCGTGGTGAAGCTGAGCGCCGTCGCTTCCGCCAGGGGCATCAGGCCGAGGCCGTAGAACCACGCCACCATCGCCACCAGCGCCAGCACCACGCGCAGGCCGTGTAGGCTGATGCGGCCTGGCTTGAGCGAGGCCAGGCCCGGGCGCAGCAGCCATGGCAACATCGCCAGCAGGCCGAAAAAGCTGCGGAAGAAGACGATAACCAGGGTCGGCAGGTCCTGCTGGGCGAGGTGCCGGACGATGCCGTTCATGGAGGAAAAGCAGAGGCAGCCGAGCAGCATCCAGACGGCTGCCCGCACCGCTGGTGGCGGGCCTGCGGGAGGATACTTTCGCATTATCGCATCCTGGCTCATGGCGCGAAGGTATAGAGCACGCAGCCGCGCCGCCAGAGCCCTCAGCCGCGGGCCTCCTTTGCGCGCTTGCCATGGCGCCTGCCGAGGGTCATGATTGGCGGGTTATGGTGGCTTTGCGGCCGGGAATCCGGGGAGACGGTTCGTGACAGAAGGTTCCGACGACGACGGCGACATGAAGTACGACGAATTCGAACGCAAGACCGTGGACGCGTTCAACCAGTGGCACGGCTTTCACGAGGATCTGCTGAAGCTTGGCGACTTCTCCACGTGGTTGAGCGATTCCGAGAACCAGGTCGATCTCGTGACGTTCTTCGCTCTCGATCAGGAGAATCGCGATAGCTTCGATGCGGCCCTTGCCAATCAGGCTGAATTCCTGGGCGCCATGCAGGCGCTTATGGAAGCCACCAGGGCGATGCTGGCGGGTTACGATTCGCAAGAAGAAGAGGGCAGGCAGGGAGACTGAGCGGTCGGGCCGGGCTGCTGCCATGGACCGCCACGATTTCGTCGCCTTCGCGAAATATAATCATTGGGCCAACGCGCGGCTCTACGATGCCTGTGCACTGATGCCGGAAGCGGCCTATTTCGCGCCGCGGCCGGCCGCCTTCTTCGGCTCGCTGCATGGCACGCTAAACCATATCCTGGTAGGCGACCGCGCCTGGATGTGTCGGATGATCGGCGAGGGACCGGATCCGGACAGTCTCGACCAGGAGCTATACCCGGCCTTTGCGCCACTGCGACAGGCACGCGGTGCCGAGGACAAGCGAATCCTCGATTTTGTCAGCGACCTTGCGCCTGCCGCCCTTGATCGCGAGATCGCCTATCGCACCCTGCTCGGCGAGGATCATGTGAATCCATTGCGCCAGCTTCTTGCGCACCTGTTCACCCATCAAGCCCACCATCGCGGACAGGCCCATGCCCTGATCAAGGACGCCGGCGGCAGCCCGCCGGCACTCGATCTGATATATTGCCTGCGCGAAAAGGCCGTGTAATATAAGTGGGTTAAGTGGGCTCAGCGCCGGTCTCGACCGTCTCGGGCTGCAGCAAGGCCTCGAAGGTCTCCCGGTCCAGCGGTCGCGACAGCAGGAACCCTTGAACCTCGTCCGTGCCGATTTCCCGCAGCTTGGCCATCTGTGCGTCATCCTCGACGCCCTCGGCCAGCACTTTCAGGCCGAGGCTGTGGCCGAGGTTGGTGATCGCCTGGGCAATGGCAGCGTCTTTTTCATTGCCGCCAATGCCGGCAACGAAGCTGCGGTCTATCTTCAATCTGTTGACCGGGAACTGCTTCAAATAGGCAAGCGATGAGTAGCCGGTACCGAAATCGTCTATGGAAAGCGCCACGCCGATCTCCGTCAGGCCGGCGATGACGCTTGCAGCAGTGGTGTAGTCTTGCATCAACGCGGTCTCGGTCACTTCCACTTCCAGGTATTGCGGGTCTACCTGGTCTGCTTCCAGGCTCTCACGGACCTGGGTCAAGAGATTGGCGTTGCGGAATTGTGCGGCGGACAGGTTGATTGAAATCGGCACCAGGGTGAGGCCAGCCTCGCGCCATTCGCGCAGTTGCCGGCAGATCGTTTCCAGCACGAAGTTGCCTATGCCAAGTATCAGCCCGGTCGACTCGGCGATGCCGATAAAGACGCCCGGCGAGACCTGGCCATAGTTCGGGGAATGCCAGCGCAACAGGGCCTCGGCACCGACGATGCGATTGTCCGTGGTGTCGTATTTGGGTTGGTAATGGAAATAAAGCTCTCTGTCCGCCAGGGCCTGGCGCAGGCCGGCGGCCAGGTTCATGCGTTGTTCGGCCTCGTCGCCCAGGTCTTCCGAATAGAACTCGACCGTGCCGCGCTCGCGGGCCTTGGCACGATAGAGCGCCAGATCCGCATTCTTGAGAATTTGATCGATGCTGTCCGTATCTGTCGGGTAGAGCGTAATGCCGACAGTGGCGCCGGTGTATATGTCGTGCTGGTCAATATGAAAAGGCTTGCCAATGGCAATGGCGATGCGTTGCGCGAGCGTGATGGCCTGGCCGGGGTCGCGGATATTCGTCTGGATCACGACGAATTCGTCGCCGCCGAGGCGCGCGACGGTGTCCATGGCGCGAACGCAGGCATTGAGGCGCGTGGAAATTTCCTGCAGCAGCCGGTCGCCGACGTCATGGCCGAGACCGTCATTGATGTGCTTGAAGTGGTCGAGGTCGAGCAGCAGGACCGCGGTCAGCACGCTGCTGCGCTTGGACACGGCAGTGGCGACTTGCAGGCGGTCCTGGAACAGGGCCCGGTTGGGCAGTCCCGTGAGGGGGTCGTGCAAGGCCAGAATTTCCATGCCGAGCAGGTGCCGGCCAAAGCCGTAGGCAAGCAGCAGCAAGGCCACCCCGACCAGGATCACCACGGTGGCAAGGCCGATCGAGAACGGGTCGCCCATGTCCAGCAGCCGCACGGCCATACCGCCAAAGGCGAAAACATCGAACAATACGAGCGCCAGCCACGACGACAGAAAGCTCCACTGCCAACAGGTCGCCGCGGATATCACCACCGCAATCAACAGCAGTTCCATAATCGGGAAGGCGGGATTGATGAGCAGATAGGCCGCGGCGCCCCAGCCGATGCCGTTGGCCATGGAATAGAGGATCAATGTGACGCGCCAGCGCCACATCTCCGGCGGGTCGCGCCGGTAGCGAAGCAGCAACAGGCAGCCGCCCAGATTGACCACCTGTAGGAACAGCGCCCAACTCACCAGGGCCAGAACGTCGACATTGCCCCAGGCAATAGCGGCCGCCGCCGCCGTGCAGCCGAACGAGCCGGCAACATTGATCAAGCCCTCTTCGGCCACGCGGGTTCGCGTCAGGCTGTCGCTGCCGTGGGCCTTGGCTCCGTTGTCGTCCTGATCTGCGGCCGTAGCCGCTGGCTCGGGCGCCGACGCCGCTGCCATGATTTTCGCTACCCCCTCGTGCCGTGACCTGGTCCCATAGGCTGTCTCGGGCGCAACCTGAATGCAGGGAATACTGGTAGGATTTCGTCATGATAGGGTGTGGCGACTCCCTGCCGCAAGCTGATTGTTACCAAGGCTCTAGCTGGCAGGGCGGCTCAGCAGCAAGACGTTAACGCCGTTCAGTGCGGCATAAAGCTCGGCAAATGCGGTATCGAAGGCTTCGCGGCCTGGCGTGCTGCTGAGATCGGCGTGGATGGCGTCCAGCGAGCGCTTCCCGTCGATGCGCGACACTATCGCCGGCGCCAGATTGCCAAGACGGAAGCGAATGCTGAGGGATTCCAAGTCGGCCGTGAAATGACGGCTCGACGCCAGGCCCCGGGCCATGGCCTCGCCATCGCCTTCGCGCAGGACCGGAACCATCGCGCCATCGGGCCGGGCCACACGCTTGCTGGCATCGCCCTTGGCGAGATAGGCCACATGGCGCTTCAGCGACCCCGCCAGCAGCTCGGCAAGGGCGCAGCGTTCGGGCCAGGGCAGGGCGGCGGCACGGGCGCGCAGCTCCGCATCGCGCAGGTATGTCGCCGGGTCATAGCGGGCCGGCTCGATGAACGCGGCGACGGAAAGGCCGGCGGCGCTGGCCAGGTCGAAGACTTCCGGCACCAGATAGGCGCGGTCGCGGCTGTGCAGCAGCAGGTCGTAGAGACCCGCATCGTCACCGTGCAAATGGTCGGCGAGAAAGCTGTTGCGGCTCAGCCAATTGCTTTCCGGCAGGTCGCCCAGGAGGCGGCGTGCCAGCGCGACCTTGGCCGCCGGGCCGGCCTCGTTGCCAAGCAGGCGCAGCGCCTGCTGAGCCGGATAGACGCCCGTGCGCCCGAGCGTGCCGTAGACCATGAGGCCGATGCCGCCGTCGTCTGTGAGGGCGCCTGCGAGCCCACACAGGGCAGCCGGCGGATCTTCGAGATGGTGCAAGACGCCGCAGCAATCGACGTAATCGAAACGATCGAGGCCGAGCGTGTCGAGCTCGGTCAGCGAGCCGTGCACGAAACGCATATTGGTGAGCCCGCGCGCCTTGGCCCGGGCCTCGGCGATGCGCGCCGAAGCCCGCGACAGGTCGAGGTGGACCACTTCCGCCTCGGCCTTGGCATCGGCGAGCTGTTGGGCCAGCATGATGGCGCCATCGCCCGTGCCGCCGCC
>CAZVDW010000746.1:0-1901 GCA_964625645.1 uncultured Rhodospirillaceae bacterium | reverse complement strand
CGTTACCAAGCTGGGCAAACCGGCGGACTGCCTGGTCGCGGAATGCGCCCACGGCGACTTCGATATGGCCGTCGTCGGCTCACCCCGGCCCAAGGGCGCGCCAGGATATCGCTCGCGCCTGGCGCTGGAGCCGCTGGTCCGTGCGCTCAATGCGCGCCTCATGATCATCCCCCATCCCGAGCGATGACCCCAGAGCCGGCAAATGACGAAGACTCCGCCTGGGTGATCATCGAGACCCCGTTCGATGCCGATCGGTTGCGGCGATTTGTCGGCGACATCGAGCGCCTCTATCGCATCAATTCCTTGCTGGAGTTCGAGGAGCTGAGCCAAACCGGCGAGCGCGAATACCGCATGAAGGCCAGGAACCTGAGCAACGGCATGAGCCTTGAAACGGACCTGAAGGTCAGGACCGAGAAAAACCGACTCGTGGTCACCTATTCGAACGGTCTCAAGACCTCAACCACATTTCGCGTCGATGCGAAAGCGGACGGCAAGGCGCAGCTGGTGGTAACAGACGAATACGGCGGGACTTCGAGCGAGGAACGCGAAGCCCGCATCGATGAGGTCGACAAAAGCCTGGTGCCGTGGGGCCGCGATCTTCACCGCTATTTGCGGCTGAGCAAACGCTGGTCTCTGGTCCCCGGATGGAAATTCTACATGCGCCGCGTCTGGCAGCCGATGAAGCCCTCGGCAAGAAGGATTTGCTATCTGGTGAGCATGATAACGCTGATTGAGTTCGTGGTATTCCTGATGATTTTCTCCGTCTTCTGGCTGGAACTCGACAAGTACCTCGATTGACCCCGGCGATCGATCCGGTGAGACAGGCTCTAGCGGTGGATCAGCTTGGTTGAGGCGACCGAGGCAGTCGCCGTATTCCGGCTTCAGTCGTTCCGGGCCCATGCCCTGAGGACCGGCCGTCGCGGTATCGACCGCGGTGCACCCCAGGGCGGGCATTGGTTGCCAACAATTCTTCCGACTTATGTCAGGCAGGAACCCGCCGGCTTGATCGTTTGGACGCGGATTCATTTTCGATTCGACAGCCCACCAAAGGTAGAACGTCCAGCAGCGAAGGCAACCACGATCACGGGACCTCGGTAAGGTTTTTTCAAGGTCTGCGGGATATGGTATTGGAGGGCCGAAGGCAACAAACGTCGCCAGGCTGGCGGGGAATCCGGTGCCTACGGAGGGAGGGGGAGGGGTGTTGAAAGACAACATACCGGCCAAGGTCGCTTTGCTTGCGGCCATCCTCATGGGCTTGATTCTAGCCCTCGACCTGGCGATTCCCTTGGGTGTGGCCGGTGGTGTGCCCTATGTCGCCCTCATGTTTCTCGGCTCCTGGTTGCCCAAACGGCGGCACGTCATAACGTTGGCCGTGCTCACGTCGCTTCTGACCGTTATCGGTTATTACTATTCGCCTTCGGGCGGCCTTGCCTGGATGGCGGTTTCGAATCGCGGTCTGGCCCTTTTGGCGATCTGGATCGGTGCCTTACTGGCGATTCAGCGCATGAATGCCGAAACAATGCTTGGGGATAGCGAGGAGAAATATCGCTCGATATTTGAAACCGTGCCCATCGGCCTTTCGCGGGTCCGAATGAAAGACAGTACGATCCTGGATTGCAACGACCATCACGCCCGGATATTCGGTTTCCGGGACCGCAACGAAGTGATGGCGGCCGGGGTGGTCCCGGTAGATCGATACTTGGATCCGGCGGCTCGGGAAAAGATGATTACCGAGGTCAAGCGATCCGGAATGGTCAGCGGTGTTGAAGCCGAAATCGTCGTTCCCGACGGCTCCCACAGATGGATCCAGTTATCGGCCAGAGCTGCCGCCGGAGATGTCGTCGAGGTGATGGCCGAAGACGTCACCGAAGGCAAGCAGGCCGGCGAGGCACTGAGGCTGC
>CAZVDW010000745.1:0-1909 GCA_964625645.1 uncultured Rhodospirillaceae bacterium | reverse complement strand
CACATCGCCGAGATTGATGCCGATGCGAAAGCGCATGCGCCGCGCCTCGTCGAGGGCCTCGTTGCGCCCGGCGATCTCGCCTTGGGCGCCCGCCGCCGCCTTGACCGCGCCGGCCGTGCTGGGAAACACCGCCAGCACGCTGTCGCCCGCCATGTCGACGACGCGCCCGCCATTGGCCTCGACGCGCTGGCGGAAGACCTCGCGGCAGGCGCCGAGCGCGGCGATCGTCGCCGGCGCGTCGTCGGCCATCAGCCGCGTATAGCCCGCGACATCCGCCGCCACTATCGCCGCCAGGCGCTGCGTCACTCCGGGCTCTGTCATGCCGTTCTGCGCGTACCCGGCGCGGGCGGGTCCTGGGGCGGGCCGGCGAAGCATTGGGCGTGGGCCATCCAGGCCTTGGCGTTGGGGCCTGTCACGGCGAGCTTGGTGTCGGCGATGTTGCGGGTTTGCGTGACCACCTGGCAGAACTCCTCGGCCAGGCCCTCGATACGCTCGGACCCGTTGTCCTCGCCATAGACCCACTCGGCGCCCGACGGCCCGCTGAGCTTGAGCTGGGGCAAGGGCCCGGGCGCCTCTTCGCCACGGTTGGCGAAGGTCCAGACATAGGTGTTGAGGCCGAGCTGCACGATATTGCGGATGCGCTCGGCGTTGCGGCGCACGATGCCCTGGCGGTCGTAGATCGCCTGGCCGTGCGCCCAGGTCTCCATCAGCCTTGCGGTGATCGATGACAGCGCGCTCATGTCCGGCCCGGCCCATTTGACGCGCCGCTTGGGATCGGCAGCGGCGAAGCCGTCCGCCACGTCGCCATAGGTCTGGCGCCAGGTCCGCAACAGGCCATCGCCGGCCAGGCCGTCGAGCCAGTCCTTCTCGAAAGCCGGCAGGCCGCCCGCGCCTGCGCGCGATGCCGCTGCCTGCATGAACTCCCCAAAGGCCGGCGTGTCGGCCAGCGACTGCTGCGCCGCCCAGTTCCAGACATGCAAATGCCGGACGATCATATTGGGTGTCCAGTCCTTGAAGGCGGTGGCGGCCTCCATGCCCTCGGCCCCGAGCCCGGACACCACGTCGTACAAGGCGTCGCATTCGTCGCGAAAGTCCTGGGCCTGTTGCATTGCCGAGCTCTCCTGTCATAGCGATGGGCCGCGCAGAATAGCATGCTAGAGTGGCCGGCGAAGCGCGACAGGCAAAGGAAGCGGCCATGAAGAGCATCAGGATCGGCGGCGCCAGCGGCTATTGGGGCGAATCCGACATGGCCGTGCCGCAATTGCTCGCGGCCGGCGGGCTCGATGTCATCGTCTTCGACTATCTCGCCGAGATCACCATGTCGATCCTGGCCCGCGCCCGCCGGAAAGACCCGGCCAAGGGCTATGCCACGGACTTCGTCAGCGAGGCCATGCAGCCGCACTTGGCTGAGATCGCGCGCCAGGGGGTGAAGATCGTCTCCAACGCCGGCGGCGTGAACCCGCAAGCCTGCGCCGCGGCGGTGCGGGCGCTGATCGGCGAGCAGGAGCTGGATCTGAGCGTCGCGGTGGTGCTTGGCGACGATCTGGCGGACAGGGCGGGCGAGCTTGCCGGCGAGACGGAGATGTTCACGGGCGACGCTTTCCCCGCCCTTGAGGCGCTTGCCAGCATCAACGCCTATCTCGGCGCCTTCCCCATCGCCGCGGCGCTCGCCGAGGGCGCCGATATCGTCATCACCGGGCGCTGCGTCGACAGCGCCGTCACCCTCGGCGCCTGCATCCATGCCTTCGGCTGGGCGCGCGACGATTGGGACCGGCTCGCCGCCGGCTCGCTGGCCGGGCACATCCTCGAATGCGGCCCCCAGGCCGCCGGCGGCAACCACACCGACTGGCAGAGCGTCGCCGACAGCCTCGCCGATGTCGGCTATCCCATCGCCGAGGTGGCCGCGGAC
>CAZVDW010000744.1:0-3171 GCA_964625645.1 uncultured Rhodospirillaceae bacterium | reverse complement strand
GGTTTGACGGGTCTCAGCGCCGCCGGGGCTCGGCGCGGGTCGCCGCGCGCGGGGGGTACATCGGCCACGCCGCCCAACGACGCCTGGGCGGCGCTGAGGCCGGCCTGCGGTGGGCCAAGGAGGCTTTTCGGATGCGTCGCGACGCTTGGCCGATGCCGCACATCGCCCGGCGCGCCACTCCCACCCGAAATGCCACCTTGGCCCATCAAACCGATTCCATCTAGCCCGGAAGCGCTCTAACGCTCGGTTGCCGGCGCATCCTCCGCCATGGTTCCGTGAATGCTGAAGACGAAGGTGGTAACGTCCTGCAGGCGCTGGTCATTGAAGTTGCGGCCCCAGGAGCGCATGGCGGTGTTCGGCACGCCGTGGGTGATGACGCGCAACATGTCGTCGTAGGTGTTGCCGTTCAGGGTCTCGCGATCGACCAGGCTGGGGCCGAACAGCCCATGGCCGAACGGCCCGTGGCAGTGCGAGCAGTGCACCGAGAAAGTGCGCTTGCCTTCCTTGATGTCAGCGGAGGCGGCGTGCGTGTCGGCCCATGAGGCCCACTCCCCAACGCTCATCAAGGCAGCAAAAACTGCGAAAACAATCGCAAAACGGAAACCGGATAGCGTCATGGTCAAGGTCCTCACTCAGGCGTTTTCGCCTGGCTGCCAGAGCACGTCGGCGGCGCCGTCGTCGTTGAGCGCGCGGGCGAGCACGAAAAGATGGTCGGAGAGGCGGTTGAGATAGGCGATGCTGTTGGCCGAGACCGCCTCCTCGCCGGCCAGGCTGCAAACCAGCCGCTCGGCCCGGCGCACCACGGTGCGTGCCAGGTGCAGATGCGCCGAGGCGGGACTGCCGCCCGGCAGGATGAACGAAGTGAGCGGCGCGAGGCGGGCGTTGAGCGCATCGATCTCGGCTTCGAGCCGCGCCACCTGGGCGTCGCCGACGCGCAAGGCGGGCCGGCGCTCCGCCCCTTGCGGGATACAGAGATCGGCGCCAAGGTCGAAGAGATCGTTCTGGATACGGGCCAGCATGTCATCGGCCTCGCCAACCGCATTGAGACGCACCAGCCCGATCACGGCATTGGCCTCGTCGACGGTGCCGTAAGCCTCGACCCGCAGGCTGTCCTTGCGCACCCGGCTGCCCTCGCCTAACGAGGTCTCGCCAGCGTCGCCGCCGCGGGTGTAGATTTTGTCGAGCTTGACCATCGGCGAATAATAGCAACTGTGATGCCGGTCACGCGAGGGGGATTGCCGACCGGCCTTGCTGACCTACTCTTGAGAAGACCCCTTTGGACAAGGAGAGGCGTCGCATGCCCTATGTGAGCCGCGACGAGACTGGCCAGGTATCCGCCGCTTACGCCGAGCCACGCGCCGACGCCGAGGAATTTCTGCCCGCCGGCGCACCGGAACTCCTGATCCTGCTCGGCGAGGCCGAGTCGGGCCGCGATGCCCGGGAATCGCTCACCGCGACCGACCTCGAGCTGGTCCGCGTGATCGAGGATCTGATCGGCCTGCTGGTCGAGAAGAACCTCATCCAGCACACCGAGCTGCCGCAGGAAGCGGCGGCGAAGATCTTCCACCGCCGCCAACTGCGTGGCGAGCTCGATTCCCTCCAGGGCCTGCTGGCTGAGGACGATCAGACCATCTAGGCCGCGACCTTCTCGGGATCCGTCGCGGCCATGCTGGGACGGCTCGCCATGGCCTGATACCAGCGACCGATATTGGCGCACGGCTCCAGCACCGCTCGACCTTCCGGAAAGCGCCAGGCACCCAGCAGGATAGGCAGCAGCAGCAAATCGGCGAGCGAGACGGAATCGCCTGCCAGAAATTCATTCTCAGCGAGCGCCGCGTCCAGGATTAGCGCCTGGCGGCCTGCCGCTTTCGCCGCCGCCTCGATGGCCGCCATGTCGGGTTTGCCGCCGTCGCCGCTCGGGAACACGTAATTGATCACGATACCGGCGCGGAACGACGCGTTGAGGTAATCGTTGGTGGCGCTCATCCACTGGCTCATCAGCCCGCGCCCGTAGGCGTCCGCCGGCTGTAGCGCCGGGCCGTCAAAGGCCTCGTCCACATAGCGCATGATGGCCTGGGCTTCGTAGAGCGTATGCTCGCCGTGGCGCATCGCCGGCATGCGCGCAAACGGGTGCAGCGCCCGATGCTCGGGCGAGCGCAGCGCCGCGATATTGTCGTGCCCCTCCGTCTGCAGCGTGTAGGCCACGCCCTTTTCGGCGCAGGCCAGGCGCGCCGAGCGCACGTAATTCGACAAGGCATTGCCGTAGATCACCAGTTCGGCCATGGGGCCCTCCATTTGCTGGAATTTCAAATTATGTTAATCATCATATGAAAAATATGATAGTCAACATAAATCGTAGTGATCAGTGTCTGGAGGCCGTCATCGCCTATCCGCCGGAACATCGCGACCGCACCCGTGCCAAGGTCATCGAGGCCGCCGCGCGGCTGTTCAAGGCGCATGGCTACGAAGCGGTGAGCATCGACCGCGTCATGGCGGAGGCCGGCCTCACCCGCGGCGGCTTCTACCTCCACTTCCCAAGCAAGAAGGCGCTGTTCGCCGCCGCCGTGGCGGAGGCGCCGCCGCCGGCCATTGCGCGAGCGGCGCTGGCACCCGGCAGCACCGTCGAGGATGTTATTACGGCCTATCTCGACCCCAAGCACCGCGAGGCCATCGCCGAGGGCTGTCCGATGGCGGCGCTGGCCACGGAGATGCCACGCGCCGACGGCCCGGCACGCGAGGCCTATACCGGCAATGTGGCGCATTTCCGCGCCGCCATCGCCAAGCGCCTGCCTGACGGCCTGCCGGACAGGGAACAGCGCGCGACGGCAATCGCCACCCAATGCATCGGCGCCCTGGTACTGTCGCGTGCCGTCGGCGACAAAGAGCTGTCGGACGGGATTCTCGAGGCGGCACGGAATGCCGCCCATAACCTGGCTACGATGCGCTCAAAGATATGAGGTGCGTTGGTGCAGCATGGGCATGAGGTCGAAATAGGGGCGCACGATCGGCGAGTCGGAGTCGTGGAAATCCGCGAAGGGGCCGTCGAAGGCCACCTGCCCCTCATGCAGCAGCACCACGCGGGGCTCCAATCGGCTCAACAGATCCTTGTCATGGGTAACGATTATGCTTGTGCGCAGCGCCTCGCTTTCCGTCTTGGCGACATGCGCCGCC
>CAZVDW010000743.1:0-3310 GCA_964625645.1 uncultured Rhodospirillaceae bacterium | reverse complement strand
CGGCCGTGCGGGCCGGCGCCAGCGTGAGGGCGCGCGCATCGCTCTGGCTGAAAACGGCGGCGGCTGGATCGGCAATGATGCCGCCGTCGCCGTGGTTACGATGCTGGGCGCCGACGCGCCTCGCTGAAGCTTCAAATCCGGCGGCCCGTTATTGTCGCGCGGTGGTGCCTCCGTCGATGGTGAGGATGGTGCCGTTGCAGTAGGTTGCCTCGTCCGAGCCGAGGTAAAGGCAGCCATAGGCCATTTCCTCCGCCGTGCCGGGGCGCTTCATCGGCGTCAGGCGGTCGGCCATGTCGTCATCGTCGAACATGCCGAGGATCGCTTCCACCATGGGCGTATCGATCACCCCCGGCGCGATGCAATTGGCGCGGATATTGTCCTTGGCATAGGTGACGCAGAGCGACCGGGTGAGGTTGTGCATCGCGCCCTTGGCGGCGGTATAGGTATGGGCAACCGGCAGGCCCTGAAAGCCGGAGATAGAGCCGACATTGACGATGCTGCCGCCGCCCTGCTTCTGCATGATCGGCACCACACCGCGGCACATGTAGAAGCAGGCGTCGAGATTGATCGCCATGACCTCGTGCCATTTTTCGGGCGTGGTGTTGACGATGTCTTCCATCGAGCCCGGACTCTTTTCCATCCAGCTATAGCCGACGCCAACCGAATTCACCAAGATGTCGATGCGGCCATATTTGTCCATCACCGCCTTGATCAGACTTTCGGCGCCTTCGGGCTTGGACAGATCCTCGGCCTGGACGAAGCCGTCGCCGCCGGCCTCCCTGGTGAGGCGAAGCGTTTCATCGAGATTCGCCTGGGTGCGCGCGCTGCCTACCACGGTGGCGCCTTCACGCCCGAACAGAATCATACAGGCGCGCGCCACCCCTGTTCCCGCGCCGGCGATCACGGTGATCTTGCCTTCTACCCGTCCAGCCATCTTTCTTTCTCTCCTATATTATTGCGAGCCTAGGCGTCTGGCTGCGGCCGCAGCAGAATCTTGCATTCGTCGGTCGGTGTGCGCAGCTCTTCGAAGCGCTTCGACAAATCGTCAAAGCCGATGACATGGGTGATCATGGGCTGCGGATCGATACGCCCTTCGGCCAACAGGTCGAGCACGACCTCGAAATCACGCGGCTGATAGCCGAGCGCCCATTGCAGGCAGACCTCCTTGGCCAGGGCCGCAAGCGGCACGAAGGTCTCGGCCTGGGTACAGACGCCGCACACCATCACCTTGCCCTGAAATTTCACCAGATCGATGCACATGCCGAGCATGCCGGGCACGCCGACACATTCGATCACCAGATCGGGCGGGCCGCCGGTCAGCGCCGCAAAAGCCTCGGCGACATCTCCGGCGCTCGGGTCGAGGGTCGCGTTGTCGCCCATCTGCTCGGCCCGCGTCCGCCGGCTCTCGGACATTTCGCTCACCACCACATGGCGGGCACCGGAATGGCGCGCAAAGGTCGCGCAGGACAGGCCGATCGGCCCGGCACCGATAATCAGCACATTGGTGCCCGGACGCATGGCCGCCTTGTCAATCACATGATGGCCGACGGCGAGCGGCTCCGCCGCCGCACCCTCGCGCAAGCCGAGACCGTCCGGCAAGCGCAGGACGTTGCCGGAATCGACGCGGATATATTCGGCATAGGCGCCTGGCGCGCCAAACCCGGTAATCAGATTGTTGGCACAATGAATGCCCATGCCGTATTTGCATTGCCGGCCGCAATCGTCACAGGCATTGACCGGTACGGCGGTGACGAGCTGGCCGAGCCGCCATTCATCGCCGGCCTCGGCGCCGATTTCGACGATCTCGCCGGTAAATTCATGGCCGAGGATGGTGCCGTCCGGCACCACCAGATCGCCGGCCTGGGTGGCATGCAGATCGGAGCCGCAAATACCGCAATATTCGATTTTGATCATCACATCGCCGGAGCGCAGCTCCGGCTTGTCGACCTCTTCAATGGCCAAGGGCGTGCCAACGCCATGAAATACAGCCGCTTGCATGATGGGATTCCTTGCGCAATTCAGTTGAGATTATTGAGGCGGGATTGTCCGACAAAATTAGCGAACATTCCAGTTCCGTTTGCGATGAAAAATCACAGCATCTCAAAGATGCTGTAGCGCGGCCCCTCCTTGAGACGCTCGCCGAGGCCGACGCAAATAATGCGGTTGAGCCAGCCATAGCGCTCCGAGGCGGTCTCGAACAGCGGCGCGATGCGAAAATAATATTCGCTCGGATCGACGGCCTCGCCCGCCGCCAGCCTTTTCATCACCGCATCGGGGCCGTGGCGAATGCCGCGATAGGTGACAAAGATCAAATCACCCTCCTCGGCCTCGAGGGTGAGCCGCACATCGAGCGTGAGTGAGCCGTCGGCCCGGGCCAGCGCCCAATCTCCGCCGCCGGGCAAGACCTTGCCGCTGAGGCGCTCGCCGTCGAAAGAACCGCCCGTGACCATCACGATCTTGCGCCCGCCGACCGGCGTATCCGCCACCATTTGCGGCCGGTCGAGATGGGCCGTGAGGGTCAATAAATGGCGAAAGCTGGGTTCCCGCATGGCTATTTTGCCTTGTCGTCGTAACGATACCAGCCCTTGCCGGCGCGCCGGCCGTTATAGCCGGCCTTGACCATTTGCTTGAGCAGCGGGCGCGGCATGAAGCGCGGTCCATAGGCTTCATGCAGGATCTCCTGCACATCCAGGGTGAGATTGTTGGTCACCGCATCCATCAGGCGGAACGGGCCGATCGGCAGACCCATGCCGAGCTTGCAGGCGGTATCGATATCCTCAGGCGTGGCGACGCCCTCCTCGACCAGCCGCGTCGCTTCGATCCAGAAAGTGTGGATCAATCGGTTGACGGCAAAGCCGACCACATCCTTGACCCTGACCGGCGTCTTTCCCACCGCTTCGCACAGCGCCATCACGGTTTCGATTGTCGCCGGCGCGGTATCGAGCGCCGCGATCACCTCGACCAGCTGCATGCGCGAGACGGGCGAGAAAAAATGCGTCCCGAGAAAATTCGCGCGCCTCTCCTCGGAGACGTAAGACGACAGCACGGTTATCGAAATGCTCGACGTATTGCTGGCAAGCACACAGGCCGGCGGAAGAATGGCGTCGAGTTGGCGGAAGATGTCGGCCTTGACATCTTCATCTTCGAACACCGCCTCGATCACCATATCGCTGTCCGAAAAATCATTGATATCCAGACAGGGCGTAAGCTTGGCCAGCGCCCGCTCCTTGTCCGCGGTTTCGTATAAGCCGCGCGCCACACCCTTGTCGAGCACGCCCTCGAGCTTGGCCATCGCCTTGTCGAGCAAAGC
>CAZVDW010000742.1:0-2458 GCA_964625645.1 uncultured Rhodospirillaceae bacterium | reverse complement strand
CGACATGACCCAGTGGGGCGCGGGCGACTTCGGCCTGTCGCGCGGCCAGCCGGGCATGATGGGAACCCCGGAGGTCAAGCCCTTCGAGGAGCTGGTGATCGCCAAGTCGCTGGAATATGGCGTGGCGCCGCGAATCGAAATCGGTGCCGTTGAGCAGGCAAAACGCTATATTGACCTGGGGGTGCGGCACTTCTGCGTCGGATGGGACCGTTTTATGTACCAGACGGCTTTGCGCAAGATCGGCGAAGATATGCGCAAGCTGGTCGAAACTTTGTGAGCAGAGCTATGACACCAGAGCTACCCGGAGATGCCGAATTCGTCGAATTCTGGAACGAGGTGCTGGCGCCGAAGTTCATCCGCTTCAAGCACATATTGGTAGACGGGCTGAGCCACCACAGCGATGCGGTCTTCCCCTCACTGTCCGTGAAAGAGGGCGACAGCGTCCTCGATGTGGGCTGCGGTTTCGGCGACACCGCGATACGTCTGGCGCGCGCCGTGGGCCCTTCTGGGCGCGTCGTCGGCCTCGATTGTTGCGAGGTGTTCATGGACTATGGCCGCGAGGCGGCCAGGGAAGAAGGGCTCGAGAATATCAGCTTCAGGGCCGGCGATGCGCTGGTGGAGAAGTTCGAGCCGGAGTTCGATTTCGTCTTCGCGCGCTTCGGCACGATGTTTTTCTCCAACCCCGTGGTCGGCCTGCGCAACATGCGCACGGCGCTCAAGCCCGGCGGCATCATGACCCATATCGTCTGGCGCCGCCGCGACGACAATCCCTGGCTCGGCATGGCCAAGGACATCGTGCTGCGCTTCCTGCCGCCGCCGGGAGAGGACGCCCAGACCTGCGGGCCGGGCCCGTTCTCCATGGCCGACGAGGACATGGTGCGGATGATGATGAAGGGCGCCGGCTACGAGGATGTCACCTTCGAGAGGGTCGACGCGCCGGTGCTGGTCGGCAATTCCGTCGACGACGCCATCGCTTTCCAGCTTGCCATCGGCCCGGCCGGCGAGGTCTTCCGCGAGGCCGGCGACGAGGCCGAGCAAAAGCGCGACATCATCGAGGGCGCCATGGGCGAGGCCATCGCCGCGCAAAAAATGGCGGCCGACGGCATCATCATGGAATCGTCGTCCTGGGTGATCTCGGGGCGCAATCCGGGTTGAGCACTTGGTATCGGCGCCGCGAGACAGGGTAGGGCCATGCAGCTGACGGATATCGAGCAGGCGCTGCGGCGGGTCGGGCTGACCCCGCGCGGCGCCTTTCATCCCCGCCCCGAGGACGATGTTCCCGGCATCTCGCCCTGGCGGGCCGCCGCCACGGTGGTGCTGGCCGGCAATGCCGGGCCCGACATGTGGCAGGCCTTCAGCAGCCAGCGCGACCCGGCGACCGAGCTGCTCGACAGCTGGTCGTTCGAGGTCCTCAGCGCGCTGGCGGTCGAGCTCGATGGTGCGGCGCTGTTTCCCTTCACCCGCCCGCATCTGCCGTTTCAGCGCTGGGCGGCGCTGGCGGGCCCCTGCCACCCCTCGCCGGTCGGCCTTTACGTTCATCCCGACTATGGCCTGTGGCACGGCTTTCGCGGTGCGCTGGCGCTCACGCAGCGGCTTGCCTTGCCGCCGCCCGATCAGCGCCCGAGCCCTTGCGAGAGCTGCGCCGACAAGCCCTGCCTGACGGGCTGTCCGGTCTCGGCGCTCGGGGCTGAGCGTCACGAAATGGGGCGCTGCACCGATCATATCGACGCCGCCGCCGGTGCCGACTGCATGACCCATGGCTGCCGTGTGCGCCGGCTCTGCCCGGTGGGGCGCGAATACCGCTATGCGCCGGCCCAGGCCGGCTTCCATATGACCTCGTTCCGGCGCTCGCGCCTCGCCGATCGCGCCGCCGCCAAGCCCGCCTGACGAAATTGGCAGTGCGCGAAGAAGCCGGCTGATCACCAACGGTCGCATTGACCGAGATCAATCACGCTTCCAGCCGATTCGGGTATCAAGGCAGCGTCGACACATGTGGCCGGGAGGGCTCGGGGATGTCTTTGACTCAGGATCAGGTAGACACGTTCAAGAAGCAGGGCTTCGTCGTCATCAAGGGCTTCTTCAGCCCGCCCGAGGTGGCGCAGATATCGGCCTGGCTGGACGCCTTGCGCGACAAGCAGCCGGCTGCCGGCGAGGAAGCCAAATACTACGAGACCAGCCCGATCAGCGGCGAAAACATCCTGGTGCGCATAGAGAACGTCATCGGCGAGCAGAACCGCGCCGCCTCCGACCTGCTGATCTCGGACAAGGCCAGGGAATGCCTCGGCCAGCTGCTCGGCGAGGCGCCGGTGCTGTTCAAGGAGAAGATCAACTAAAAGCTTCCCGGCATCCGCCCCCATAAGCTGCACCAGGATCAGTCCGCCGCCTGGAAACCCAATTGCGATTTTTTCATCACAATGCGCATATAGCTCGACGACAACCGCCTCGACAATCGCGCCCT
>CAZVDW010000741.1:0-3887 GCA_964625645.1 uncultured Rhodospirillaceae bacterium | reverse complement strand
ACCCCCAATATCCGCTGCCATACGCAGGGAATCACAGATCAACACTCTTGGGAATCCTGAATCCGATTAGTCACGACACGCTCTAGGCTGGCTGTCAAAACTATAAACAACAGAGAGAGTCAGTTACCGGGCTGTGCTCGCACGGCCGGATCAAACAGGGGAGGAAACACCGTGAAACAGCAAAGGTATCTCGTCGGCCTGTGCGCTGCCGCGCTACTCGCCGGAAGCTCGGGAGCTGCCATCTCGGGCGACTACGGCGTGCCGGCCGCGGGAGGCGTGGTCGATCTGTCACCGACCGTCTCGATGGCGCTCAAGCAGTGGTGGCCCGGTGGGCACCACATGCCGGTGGTGACGACCTACATCCAGCACGGCGCAAGTGCCTATTCCGCCGATCTGATCATCATGGACAACGATACCGCGACCCAGATCGATTGCCCGCCGCACATGATGGCGCATCAGGATTCAGGCCTGCCCAACGCCGGCTACTGGGGCTCGATGACCTGCGACAAGGTGCCGGTCTGGCAGCTTGCCGGCGAGGTCGTGAAAGTGGACGGCCGTGCCATCTACGACCAGTCGGCCAACGGCACCAGCCCGGTCTTCACCGTCGACATGGTGGCGGCCGCCGAGCAGGCCATCGGCCGCGACATCGGCCGTGGCGACGCGGTGCTGTATTGGAGCTCCTATAACGACATCCGCGGCGCTGAGGGCGAGTCGCCCGACTACCTCGTCTTCGACGCCGTGCGCGGCGCCGCGCCGGCCTGGCCGGGACCCAATTTCGACACCTCCGATCACGTCGGCGGCAAGGGCGTCAGGCTGGTCGGCCTCGACAGCCCCAGCATCGGCGCTTTCGGTGCCAGCGACTACAATTGGGACGGCACCCAGAGCTATCGCTCGCAGACCTACAAGGCGATCGAGAGTCACCTCGGCGTCTTCAAGCATGGCGGCGTCGATATCGAGGGCCTGGTCAATCTCGACCAGGTGCCGAACGGCTCGCTGTTCATCGCCCTGCCGGTCAAGCTGCACAACGTGCCGACCGCCCAGACGCGCGCGGCGGCGATTACCGATCCGGCCCTGGCGGCGTCCCTGGTGGCGGCGGTCAAGGCCCAGCGGGTGGTCGATCTCTCGGTGCTCAATGCGCAGGACCTGCCGGTCGACTGGTCCGGCGCAGGCGTCGGCACCTATGCCTTCCCGTTCATCCAGATTCCGGCCGTGATCAACTATGACAGCCCCGGCGCCCAGTACTGGGTGGCCAGCCAGATCATGGACTCGCGCACCGGCACCCACATCTCGCCGCCGGCCCATTACGGGCTGCCGCCGGGCTTCAGTGTCGCCGACTACTCGGGCGAGGTGGCGGATTGGGCGCAGGCCTTCGAGGCCGCTTACGGGCCGATCGCCAATACCGATGTGACCTCCGACAAGGTGCCGGTGTCGCAGATGGTCGGGCCGGCGCGGGTGATCAACGTGCAGGCTCTGCTGGGCACCACCGATGCCGCCAGCTGGCCGGCCTCGCCGGCGATCACCGTCGACCACATCCAGGCCTACGAGGCGGCGCACGGCGCCATCGCCGCGGGCGAGGTGGTGATCTTCCAGACCAGCCACACCGACACCCACTTCGGCGAGCAGCGGCGTGGCCGCATGGAAACGGTGATGAGCGCACCGCTCAACGGCCAGACCGAAGGTTGGCCGGCGCCGACGCCCGAGACCGTCCAGTACCTGGCCGGCAAGGGCGTGGGGCATCTCGCCATCGACGCTCCCAGCATGGGCTCGGTCAATGCCAAGGAGGCCGCCATGACCTATTGGGCGGCCGCCAACGAAGGCATGATCTTCACCGAGTTTCTGACCGGCGTCGGCGCACTGCCGGCCAAGGGCGCCTTCTACGTTTTCCTCAATCCGAAGATCGAGAACAACCACGGCGGTCCCGGTCGGGCCATCGCCATTCTGCCGCACGGCGGCTGATCGCGTCTTCCTTGGGGCCGGGGCGTCGCTATGATGGCGGCCCCCGGGTCCTGGAGGCGTGAGATGGCCGTTCTGCAAAGCCGTATCGATACCAAGACGGAAGACTACGCCGCCAACCGCGCGCGCATGCTGGCGCTGATCGCCGAGTTCCGCGAGGCGGAGGCGAAGGTGCGGGCGCATTCGGAGCGTGGCCGGGCCCGCTTCGAGAAACGCGGCAAGATGATGCCGCGCGACCGCATCGCCATGCTGCTCGACCGCGGCCGGCCCTTCGTCGAGCTCTCCTCCCTGGCCGGCTTGGGCCTCGACGACGACGACGGCGACGCCACCGCCGCCGCCGGCGGCCTGATCATCGGCATCGGCTTCGTCTCCGGCCTGCGCGTGCTCGTGGTCGCCCACGACAGCGCCATCAAGGGCGGCGCCATGACGCCCTACGGCCTCGACAAGGCGTTGCGGGCGCAGGAGATCGCCATCCGCAACAAGCTGCCATTGGTGACGCTGGCGGAAAGCGCCGGCGCCAACCTGCTCTACCAGTCGCGCCTTTTCGTGCGCGGCGGGCGCACCTTCGCCAACCAGGCGCGGCTTTCCGCCGCCGGCATCCCCCAGGTCACCGTGGTGCACGGCTCGTCCACCGCCGGCGGCGCCTATCTGCCGGGCCTGTCCGACTATGTGGTGCTGGTGCGCGGGCACTCGAAGATATTCCTCGCCGGCCCGCCGCTGCTCAAGGCGGCGACGGGCGAGGTCGCCGACGACGAGACCCTGGGCGGCGCCGAGATGCACGCGGCGGTCAGCGGCACCGGCGAATATCTCGCCGAGAACGACGCCGACGGCATCCGCACCGCCCGCGATATCTTAGGAATGCTGGCCCGGCGCTGGGACGCGCCGCAGCCCCGCGCGGTGGCGCCGGAACCGCTTTACGATGCCGATGAGCTGTTGGGCCTGGTGCCGACCGACTACCGCCAGCCCTATGACGGGCGCGAGGTCATCGCGCGGCTCGCCGACGGCTCCGAGCTCCTCGACTTCAAGCCCGACTACGGCATCGCCACGCTCTGCGGCCACGCCGCGATCGAAGGCCACGGCGTCGGCCTGATCGCCAATAACGGCCCCATCGATGCCGACGGCGCCACCAAGGCCGCGCAGTTCATCCAGCTGTGCTGCCAGTCGGCCACGCCGCTGGTCTATTTGCAGAACACCACCGGCTACATGGTCGGCGCCGAGGCCGAGGCGCGCGGCATCGTCAAGCACGGCTCGAAAATGATCCAGGCCGTCGCCAATGCCGGCGTGCCCCAGCTCGGCCTCATCATCGGCGCCTCCTTCGGGGCCGGCAATTACGGCATGTGCGGGCGCTCCTACGACCCGCGTTTTCTCTTCGCCTGGCCCAACAGCCGCATCGCCGTGATGGGCGGCGAACAGGCCGCCGGCGTCATGACCATCATCGCCGAGGACCGCGCGCGCCGCCAAGGCAACGAGCCGGACAGCGAGACCCTGGCCAAGCGCGAGCGCCTCATCATCGACCAGTTCGACCGCGAATCCACAGCGCTCTACGCCACCGCCCACCTCTGGGACGACGGCATCATAGACCCCCGCGACAGCCGCCGGCTGCTGGGGTTTTTGCTGGCGACCTGCGCGGAGGCGGATGCGCGGGAGCTCAGGCCGAGCAGCTTCGGCGTGGCGCGGATGTAGGGGGGCGGTGCGAATTCGTATCGCGACTTCGCCGTTCCAAATTGGGGTCAGGTCTTTCATTTTAGCATATTAGATAACGCTGATTTGCTAAAACGAAAGACCTGACCCCCGCTTGTGCAGCGTCGCGGTCGAACTCGCCGAGGCCGCCTATGACACATGCCGTTCAGTGTCGTCACGCAGCAAACCTTGTTCATTCAAAGCTATGTGAATTGCTACGATAAGCTCGCCCATTCTTTGGACGTAGGGGTTCA
>CAZVDW010000740.1:0-7362 GCA_964625645.1 uncultured Rhodospirillaceae bacterium | reverse complement strand
GCTCTGACGCTAATATTTGCGGATCCATTCGCCGGCGGCGTTTTGGATCCAATCGCCCGAGGCCGCCTTCTCGCGCAGTCGGGCACCGGCCACCGCCTCGATCTCGCCGAGTGACCGGCCGGTATCCGCGGCAGCCCGCATATAGGCCTGGCGGCGCTGCGCGTTGATGGCATCCACCTCGGCATCGATACCCACCGAACGCGTGCCGGTAACGGTCGACAGGTAACCATTAGCGCTCTCGCCAACGGCACCGGTGTTCTTGAGCTCGCGCGAGCCGGCCTCGGCCGCGCCGCCCAGCGCCAGCGTGCCCAACAGCACGGCGAGGGCTAGCGAAATGATATGTAGGGCCTTGCGGGGCATATTGCGCTCCGAATTGTGGTTTCTGTCAGTCGAATATGCCGGGATTTCCGGCAATCACTTCGTCGAGTGCCCGGTCGATCTCGGCCTTGATGCCTTCGCTGCCATCGGCCACGGAGGCCTGGTCTGCCGTCATGGCGTCCTCCAGGTCGCCGCGACGCAAGCGGGCGCCGGCCACCGCTTCCACATCGGCAAGGGACACACCGGTCTTGGCGGCCACGTCCTGATAGGCCGCGCGCCGGGCAGCGTTGATTTCGGCCACTGCCTCCGCCGCGCCGAGCGCCCGCGTGCCGGTGACGACGCTGAGATACCCGTCGCTCTGCTCGTCGGCGGCGCCGGAGTCCTTGAGGGTCGCGGAATCCGCCAGCGCCACGCCGGCCAGCAGAAGCGTAGCCGTCAGAAAGCCGGCGATGGCAGATAGATGTCGAAGCAACTGCACTTTCACGACATATCTCCTCGATCCAATTGATCCATCATTCGAAGATACTCGGATTATCGCTGATCGCATCGTCAAGGGCGCGATCGATCTTGATCCGCACTTCCTGCTCGATCTTGATGTTGAGGTTGATGACGATCGGCTCGTCCGGTGCTTCCACTTTGACCGAAGGCTGACAGGCCGCCAGGATCAGCGCCAGGCTTGCGGCGCCTAAACCGTGAGCATAACAGGCATTGGTCGTCTTATTCATCTGCGAAACGCGCCCCCGCGCGAGCCAGTTTGTCGGCGATTTCCTCAGGGACCTCGTAATAGGCTTCATAGCTTTGCCGCATTATCTGTTCCAACCGTCCGACAATCGACATATTCAGCTCGATCTCAGCCCCGCCGTACAATTCCGGATTGGCGCCGCGAATGCGGAAGCTCATCTCCGTCTCGCCGTCGTCAAGGCCGTTCAGTTCCAGCCGCAAGCGGCTGTAGCGGAAGTCATCGAGCGCCTCCAACAGCAGGTTAACGCCTTCGCCACCGGCCATCAATCCCGGTGCCAACTCGCCCGCGCCGTAGCGGATGTAACCGCCTTCGAAGGAGGATTCCAGCCAGCCCCCGACGATCACGAACTCGCCACCGCGAAAGACCACTGGAATTCGCCCGTACAGCGTGCCCGAAGCTTCGATGTTGGTACCTTGCGGCGTCAATTCAAGGAGGTTGTCCAGTTCGACGCCGTCGATTTCGAGTACCAGCCGCTCTTCGCCTTCGTCGTCCGGCCCGACACCGCGGCTGAACGAGGCGCCAACCTTGCCGCCGGCCCATTGCCACTGGCTGTTCTCGACCAGCGGCAGTCCGTTACGGTCGAGCCGCATGGATACCAGCCCTTGGGTCAAAGGCAGCCCGAGGTCGATGCCGGCAAGGGAGATAAGCTGGCCCGGTGGCGTGCCCGGGGGCAGCAACTGATCGAACGTGATGGCGGCGTTGACGCCGACAACGGCGACATCGTCGAAGGTGGTGCTGAGGGATTCCACCGTCATCACCACCTCGGACGCTATGCCCTTGTCGGGCCAGGCGAGCGGTCCCGCCATCGATACCGTGCCCGTGGTCAGGCCGAGCCGGGAATTGAAGTGGGGCGACAGCCGGCCAGGCTGGAAGCCGCCGTCCACGAAGAGGATTGGATGCAGCGTCAGGGCGCCGAACCCTTGGCCACGGATCGGATTGTGGTTGCCGGCAATATCAATTACCAGATTGCCGCTGGTATCCCCCATGCGGGCCACGAAGGCGATGTCATCGTCGGCATAGGTGGCTTCGATCGACAGGCTCACCGGCACCAATACGGGGCGCGAGGCCTTTTGGTGCAGGCTTTCGATGTCGAGCGACAGATGGGCCGGCTCGCCGGTCCGGTAGGCCGCGGACAGCGTCATGCCATCGCCCACGCCATGCAGGGGCAGGCCCTCGAGAATTTCACCGTCCTGGCGGGCTTCGACGAAACCGCCACCGCCGGAGGCGCTCGCCTGCATGGTGTGGGGCGCCGGCCCGCCGCCTTTACCAGCCGCGCTGAGGTCGAGCACAGGCAGTGTCGCGCCGATTTCGGTAACCGGCTCGCCCGGTCCGCCGAGCGTGACTTGAAGGGTGGATTCGGAGAGCGATAGCGCACTCTTCCAGGCCATCATGCCGTCATCGAGGAAGCGAACATCGATCAGGGCGGCCGGCTGGTCGTCGGCGGCCCGAACTGCGAAAGCGGAGACGGCGAGGTCGCTCGCGCTGACCGCAATCGCGCCAATCTGGGCAATTTCCCTGTTGCGCAAGCGTGCCACCAGCCCGTCACCGCTGAAGGCCAGATCGGCGTCCAACGCAATGCGGCTGCCCTTGGCGACGAGGTCCGACTCCAATTGCAGGTCGCCGGCAGCGGCAATACGCGCGCGGCCCCGGAAACGGCCTTCGCGGCCGCTGACCGTCGCCTCTGCCGCCGTCAATGCCATGCCTTGGGCGGAAAATGGCAGGCCTCCGACCGACAAGGTGCCGCCATCGACCCGGTCCCAGGTCAGGCTTGGTGCGCCACTTTCACGGTACACGTCGATGGCATCCGCGCCGGCTTGGACTTCGATCGCGTCGGCGATCTCGAGCCGCGCATCGCCGGCAAAACGTGCCGCGAAGCCGCCATCGGCGCGTTGCGTCACCCGCAACAGCGGCGCGGCGCGTGGCGCGATGGTCAATGATCCCCCCTGGCGCAGGTGAGTGCCGAGCGATGGCGCAAGTGTCGACAGGCCGATGAGGTTTCCGTGGATGGCCTCGGCTTCCAGCGTCACGCCATCGCTGCGCACGGTCAGGCCGCCGCCTTCGGTCGCGAATGCCACGGCACCGTCGGCGCCAAAGCCGTCAAAGAGCTGTGGCACCGATAGCCCGGCGAGCGCCATGGTCAGGGTTCCCTTGGCGCGCAGCAGCGGCAGGGCTTCGGCGGGATCCGATATGGCGGCCAGTGCTGCCAGGTCGTTGCTCCGCAGCTCGCATTCCAAGGATAGCTTCGGGGTCGGGCCTTCGAGGGCCAGGAGCGCCAGGGAGCGCCGCGCCAGGGCCGTGCCGGACGGCGCCGAGAGCTCCGCATTCAGCGACAGGCGCGCCTCCGGCAGCAAGGTTCCTTCGGCGGCGCCGTGAAAGGCGAGGGCGCCGTCAGCGCTGACCAGGTCCACAACCAGTGTTGCACTGTCTTGCGCGAACGTGGCGGTAGCGCTTCCCGGCAAGTCGCCGATCGGCGTGTTGACGTGCGTGGCCTCGACATAAAGCGTTGCCTCCAGCGGTTCGCCGGGGCTCAGCCGCGCCGCCAATTGGCCGCTCAGCCCCAAAGCGCTGAGGCCGGGCGTATGGGCCCAGCCATCGACGATATCGGCGTAGATATCGGCGGCCCCGCTTGCGGCATCGATATCCAGCTCGACATCACCGGTGGCGCTGCCGGCGGGCGTGCGCGGCCAGACCCGCAGCCTGCCGCTGATCATGCCATCGAGGGAAAAAGTGATGAGGCCGGCAAAAGGCACTTCGATCATGCCCTCGGGCAGCGCTATCTCGACCAGGCCATCGCGCAGCTCGATTTCCGGCACGGGCGGCAGCGAGCCGCCGCCGGGGCCCGACAAAAGCGTCTCGAGAGGGCCAAGGTCGAGGCCGCCGTCGAGCAGCCGCGTGCGCCAGCGCAGGCCCGTTACGACAATCCCGTCGAGGCTGCCCTGGCGCACGGTGTTCGGCTCATAAGCGAAGGTGACGCGGTCTATGGTCAGGGCTCCGCCGCCCAGGGACAGATCCTGCACTTCCGCGCCATAGAGGCCGATCTGGACGGCCGAGAGATCGGATTCGGTGAGGCCGACCCGCTGCATCCATTGCCGGGCGCCCAATTCGACCACCCATGGCAAAAGCACCTGCCATGCCAGCACCACGAGCAGGATGGCCGGTATCAGGAGGTGGTAGAAGAACCGCCTCAAGCCCCGGCCGATTTCCGCGACAAGTGATGCCACTACTTTCCTCATCCCAGCAGGCCTGGCGCCTGAGTCTGCGCGGGCCATGGTGCCGGAGGCGCGCGCGCGGGTCAAAACGCCCTTTGCCGCAAACGCTGGCACTGTAATACTTCAGCGCCGCCGGGCAGACCATCACTGGGAGGACGAAATGTCGCGCACGCTTAT
The DNA here is from genome assembly GCA_964625645.1 of uncultured Rhodospirillaceae bacterium. GTDB lineage: Bacteria > Pseudomonadota > Alphaproteobacteria > UBA7887 > UBA7887 > UBA7887. The sequence continues at coordinate 2,916 of CAZVDW010000740.1, read as the reverse complement.
TCAGGTCGCTGCCGCAGCCGTGCTTTGGAGCGCGGTTTCGGTGCAGGTGACCGAGGCCGCCGAGACCATGACCATCGCGCACCTCTATCCGGATAATCTGGAAAACAACGAGGTGGCGCCTGCCTTGCACCACTTTGCCCGCCTGGTGGGGGAAAGGACGGGCGGCGACATCGTTGTCGAAATTTTCGGCAGCGGCGCCCTCGGCTCGGAGGTCGAGACCGGCAAGCAGGCCCAGAAAGGGCGCATCGTGCAGTCGGCGCTGCTGTCGTCGGGCGCCATGTCGTCGTTCTACAAGCGCTACCAGATCGTCGCCACGCCGTTCCTCTTCAATTCCTACGCCCAGGCCTGGGGCTTCTTCGATTCGGCCTGGTTCGCCGACTTCATGCGCCCCAGCGTCGCCGATACCGGCCTGCGCTATCTCGGCACGTTCGACGACGGCGGCGGTTTCGTCGCCATGACCAACAACAAGCGCCTGATCACCACGGTCGAGGATTTTGCCGGCCTCAACATCAGGGTGGAGGAGAATCCGGCCCATATCGCCACCATGCGTGCCCTGGGCGCCTCGGCCACGCCGCTGCCCTGGGGCGAGGTGATCACCGCGCTTACCACGGGGCTCGCCGACGGCCAGTTCAATGCGCCCGTGGTCTCGTTGGGCTTCAGCCTGTGGGAGGTCAACGACTACACCACCTGGACCGGGCATGTGTACAACACGGTCACCTGGATGGTGAGCGAGGCCTGGCTCAACGAGTTGCCGCTCGAGCACCGCCAGGCGATTGTCGAATCGGCCAGGGAATCGATTGCCATCGCCCATGGCATTGCCGCGCATCAGGCGGTTTTGGGCTGGGCCGTATCGTGCCGCGAGTTCGAAGCCTGCCACGTGCTCGACGATACCGAGCGGGAGCGCATGCGGGCCATCACGCGGCCGGCCTTCAAGAGCTGGATCACCGACGATTTCGGCATACCCGCCGCCGACGTCGAGGCACTGTGGGCTGAAGTCGAGCGCGTCGGCGCCGGCTTGAAGAGCGAAGCCGCCGACACCTATCTGCGCTAGCCGTGCTTGTCGGCCTGCGGCTGTTTAGCGACCGCCTGGATATGGCGGTGATGGCGCTGTGCGGCGTGCTGATCGCGATCATGTTCTCCATATCGCTGTGCGGTATCGTCTGGCAGAGCGCAACCGGTCACGCCCTGACCTGGGCCACCTCGCTGGCACGCCTGCTGCTGCCCTGGATCGCCATGCTCAGCGTCACCGTCGCCTTCAAGCGTGGCGAGCACATCGCCATGGGCATGTTCGCGGCGCGGCTGTCCGGACCGTTGCAAGGCCTTTTCACCGCGGTTGGGCTGGCCCTGGTCGCCGGCTTCGCGCTGGCGCTGGTCTGGTATGGCTATGGCTTCTTTGCCGACTCCAACGAGCTGATCATGGTTTCCGACTTCCTGCAGGTGCCGGGGCGATGGGTGACCGCATCGGTGCCGGTCGCGGGCCTGGTGCTGCTGGTGCATCTGGTGCAGGGCTCGGTGCTGCTGGGAGCCGATCCGTGAGCTGGGCGGCCGGCGCTTTTCTGGTCCTCATCGCCATCGGCGTGCCGATAGGTTTGGTCATGGTTGCGTCGGGGCTGGTCGGCGCGGTCTCGATCGGCGGCCTCGGCTATCTCGAGATTGTCGCCGACCGCTTTTTCTCCGGCGTCTCGGGATTTGTGCTCATCGCAGTGCCCTATTTCGTCTTCACGGCCGAGATCATGAATCGCTCGGGACTCACTGAAAGAATGGTGGCTTTTGCCAACAGCCTGTTCGGGCGCATGCCGGGCGCGCTGAGCCACGTCAACATCACGGTCAGCGTCTTCTTCGCCGGCATCACGGGCGCCGCGGTGACCGACACGGTGGCCATCGGCAAGACCCTGATCCCGGCCATGAAACGCGAAGGCTACGGCGCCGCCTATAGCGCCGCGGTGACCGCCTGCTCGTCGATCATCGGGCCGATCATCCCGCCCAGCGTGATCATGATCGTCTACGCCACGACCCTGCGCGACGTCTCGGTGCTGCAATTGTTCGCCGCCGGCATCGTGCCGGGGCTCTTGATGGCGGGCGCGCTGCTGGTCGCCAGCGGCTGGGTGTCGTGGCGGCGCGGCTATGCCGGCCATGAGCGCATCAGCCTCAGGCGCATCGTGCTGACGGGCATCGCCACCCTGCCGGCCTTCGGTATTCCGGTCATCATCGTCGGCGGCATCCTCGGCGGCCTCACCACCCTGACCGAAGCCGGCGCCCTCGGCGCGGCCTATTCCCTGGCGCTCGGGCTCTTCGCCTATCGCAGTCTGAGCCGCGCGGATTTGCGCGAGGCCCTGGTCAACACGGTGAGCTTCTCGGGCGTGGTCTTTCTGCTGCTCGGCGCCTCGACGGTGCTCGGCTGGGCCGTGACGCGCTCGGGCGTCGCGCGCGAAGCCGCCGAGGCCATCCGCATGGTCAGCAGCGATCCCGTGGTGCAGATCCTGGTCGTCGATATCTTGCTGATCGCCCTCGGCATGGTCATCGACGTGCTGCCGGCCGTGGTCGTCGCGGCACCGGTGCTGGCGCCGGCCATGGTCTCACTCGGCTTCGATCCGCTGCATTTCGGCATGGTGATGCTGCTTGCGCTGAACCTCGGCAACATCACGCCGCCCGTGGGCATGACCTTGATGACCGCCTCGCGCATCGCCGAAGTGCCCTATGAGGCGGCGATCAAGGAATCGGCGCCGTTTCTCGCCAGCCACCTGGTGGTGATCGTGCTTGCCAGTCTCAGCCCCGCGCTGGTGCTGTGGCTCCCGAGGCTGATCGGTGCTATTGGCTAGCAGTCTGTCGGATTTGAAGATTTCATCATCATCGTAAAGCTTGCTTGTCGGGCCTATGCGGCTTTGAGGTTGCAGAGGCGCTTACAGTTGTAGGCCA